>DATMZL010001018.1:0-4231 GCA_035607075.1 Polyangia bacterium | reverse complement strand
AGCAGGACCCGGCCCTCCCCCGAGGCGACCAGCACGCCCTCCTTGATGTTCTCGATCACCGCTTCGAGAAACACGCGCGATGCGCGCTCGCGCGCCATCAGATCGGCCTGCACCACGACGCCCGTCGCGCGTTCGGCGACGCTCCGGAACAGCAGCTTGTCCTCGTCGGCGAACTCGTGCGCCGTCAGCGAGCACATGTGCGCGACGCCGACCACGTCGGCGCCACGAATCATCGGGACCCCGTAAATCGCCTTGATGTTCTTCTCGCGGATGAAATCACTGCGAACGATGGGTGCCGTGTGCGCCGAAGGGAGAAACATCGGCTGCTTCGCGGCAGCGATGCCGCCGGCGAAGCCTTCTCCGATGCGCAGAGAGAAGGATGGGGCTCGTTCGGCCATCACACCGATCGCGTCCTTCACCTTGAGGATCTCGCCTTGCCGTAGCAACACGGTGACGCCGTCGGCTGAAGGGATGGTCTGCATCACGACCGAGAGGAGGCGGTGCAGGATCGTGTCGATGTCGCCCGGCCCCGTCACGACTTGCGCCACGTCGTCCAGCGCTTCGAGCGTGCGGTGTCGGACGCGCACGTAGTAGTCGACGGACTCGGAGAGGCTCTCGTCGATCGCGGTGCCGACCACGTCGAACCCGCCGATCACGAGATGCGGCGCGCGCTCCGCCACGAGCTCGAAGATCACCCGTCGCAGCAGCCCGTATTCCTGCGTGATCTCCGGGAGGTCGAAGCCGGTGTCGAGCCGGTGCAGCGCGTGCTCCTGCGACTCCCGGATCGGAAACGAGGCGGCGCGTCCTTCGCTCGCGGCCTCGACCGCGGTGGCCAGGCGATCGAGCAAGCGGGGGAGATGATCGAGGAGCTGCTCATCCGTGAGCGTTCGAGCCCTGCCGTCTTCGCGGCAGAGGATCGCCCACCGCTCGAGGATTTCCTCCCGATGCTCGCGCAGCGTGGCCGAAAGGTCCTTCGCCTGCTGCCTTCGATCGGATTCCGCGCCCGCCCTCACATTTAAAAAGCTAAGGCGCCCTCGTAGGGGCGCGACCGAATGGCGAAGCTCAGCAGCCGAAACGGCCGAGTTCTTCGAGCGCTGCCGAAAGCCGCCTGCCCTCACCCCGACCCTCTCCCGCAAGCGGGAGAGGGGGGCAGATCCGGTCCCCTCGCCCCGCGGAGCGCGGAGAGGGTTAGGGTGAGGGGCCGACCTCTTGCAGCTTCCGCTAGAACAGCGCCGGATTCGCCAGCTGCGCGAGCTGCAGCGCCTGCTGCGGGAACCACGCGCCCGCAACGGGATCGGTGATGCCGCCCCACTCGGGATCCGTCGTCGAGCCCGCGATGCCGCGGTTGCACGAGCCGTCCGACCCACCGGGGATCTTGATCCACAGCGTTGCGTCGGCGAGCGGCACGTTCGTGCTCGCGCTCGGGCGCAGGCCGACGCCGCGCCCAGGCGCGTTGCACCAATCCTGCGCGTCGGGATACGCCGCGCTCGGATGCCAGGGGCCCTGGCCGTTGCGGCCGGTGTCCATCACGAAGTGCGTGGTCGCGGCGGCGCCGCCCATCAGGTTCTCGAGCCCCGCTGTCACGGTCGCCGCGTAGTCCGCGCTGTAGTTGACGGCGAAGCCGAGCGCCGGGTCGTACTGCGACGGGCACCAGTCGAAGTGACCCGCCGCCCACGGCGCGCCAGCGGTCGCCGCCGTGATGCAGTCCGACACCCAGGTCCCGAACTGCGCCAGCTCGGACGTCGGCTGGTAATTCGACACGTTCAGGAAGAAGCCCTGCGCGCGCGCCACGCCCGCCTTGTTCAGGCGGAACGCCGCCTCACCCACGCCCAGCCAGTTGCTGTGCGACCCGTCGAGGTACACCGACGCCCGCGGCGCCTTCGCCTCGAGGGCGTCGACGGCGTAGTTCAGCTGCGCGTAGCGCTCGTC
Organism: Polyangia bacterium; assembly: GCA_035607075.1. GTDB lineage: Bacteria > Myxococcota_A > Polyangia > Fen-1088 > Fen-1088 > JADGRB01. Next base: position 2,302 of record DATMZL010001018.1, on the reverse strand, counting down.
GGAGCTCGCGCCCGGCGCCGGGATCGTGCCGCCCTGTCCATCGCTGACCGTCGGCTTGCACCAGTCGGCCGCGCCGTAGATCGTCGTGTTGTACGGGATGATGCCCAGCGAGTCAGGCTCGAGGATGACGACCGCTTTGCCGCCGCCGATGCCGCGCGCGAAGCCGTCGATCCACGCCTTGTAGGCCGCGGTGTCCACCGCGCCGCCGCTCGAATACTGCGCGCAGTCGCGGAACGGCACGTTGTACGCCGCCAGCACGGGCACGCGCCGCGCGAGCGCCGCCGCGCGCATCGTCTGCTTCACCGAACGTTCCACCTCGTCCGGCGAGCCGCCCGTGAACCAGACCGCCTGCGGCGTCGTCACCATCGCCGCCAGCCGGAGCGCGTCGGTCGTACGGCGCGCCTTCACCAGGTCGAGAAACTGCGTGACCGCTCCCGGGATGGGCGGCGGAGTGAAGAACTGCGTATCGGGCGCGAGGGCGCGCGTGTCGTCGCACAACGTCGCCGCCACCGTCTCGTCGGCAGCGCCGTTATCGCCGTCGCCCGCGCCCACACATCCGATCGCCGTCGCCAGCGACGTTCCGATTGCCGCCCCCAACACGAACCTCGACACTCTTAGCTTCGCGTTCATCGGTCTTCTCCTTTGGATTGGTTTTTCGTTTCCACGTACATCGCGAGAACGGGATCGCGCCGCAGCCGCGCCTCGACGCGGCGGGTGGTGCGCGCGAGGCGGCGCTTCACGGTCGTCGTCGACCAGCCCATGACCGCGCCGATCTCGTCGAGCGGCAGCTTCTCGACGTAGCGGATGACGAACAGCGCGCGGTCCTCAGCGCCGGCGCCCGCGAGGATCCCGTAGAGGCGCGTCACGGCCTCGCGCGCTTCCCAGTCGCACGCCGCGCCCGCCTGCGCGGGCAGTTCGCCCGACGCCGTCAGCCCGACGCGGGCGCGCGCGCGTCGGCTGCGCAGTTCGTTGCGCGCGACGCCCAGGCAGATGTTGATCGCGAACGCGCGCAGCGCGCCGGCGTCGCGCAGCTCGTCGATGCGCGCGAACAGGCGCAGGAAGACCTCCTGACAGAGATCCTGCTGGTCCGCACCGGGACCGAAGTACCGCTGCAGGATCCGCAACACCATCGGCGCGAGGCGTTCCCACGCGCGCGCCGCCGCGTCCGGCGAGCCCGCCCGCAGCGCGGCGACCAGCGCGCGATCGTCATCCGCGGACGGCGATTCGATCGCGCTCGTTCGTGCGGCCTGCGTCAGCATCGCCGGCCGAATGAGCAAGCGGCGTACCCGCGCTCACGCGCCACCGGACGCGGGCTTCACATCGACCGGCGGCGCGTGGACACCGCCGCGGACGTCCGCGGACGTCCGCTACGTGAAAAAACAATAGTCGTACACCGCGCCTGCGGCGCGGAGCGACTACCTGTTCACGAAGTAGAGGTCGTCGATCCAGACGTCGAACGACAGCGTCGGCGTCCCGCCCGCGCACATCGAATAGGCCGATCCGGAGCAGGCCGGCAGGTCGATCTGGAAGTTCATCGAGTACATCTGGCTCCAGTCCGCGCCGGACGGCGGGTGATAACCCCAGCCGGCGTGCTGGGCGAGCTGCGAAAAGTCCACCGTGTACTGCGTGAACATGTCGCTGAGCTGGATGAGCGTTCCAAAGCCGTTGTAACAGTAGGTGCTGGTCGCGGCCTCGCTCGAGTCCGTCTCCTGACAGATGCCGCCCCGCGGATCGGTGTTCACGTCGATGAACTGAACGAGCATCACGCGGCTGCCCGGCGTCTCCGCGCGCGCCCAGAACGTGACGCCGGAGAAGGCTGTGAGATCGACCGGCGCCGCCGGGGCGTTCGGCACCAGCCACGTGAGGCACCCCTCCTCGCCCAGAGGGCTGGCATCGGGGGGAGGGTCGGGTGTCATGTTGCCGAAGGTGAAGCCGATGTTCGCGCCCCAGTTGTTGACCAGCGGCTCGACGGTGCGAAAGCGAAGCGCCTGCGTGCTGAACGTTCCGGGCATCGTTTCATGCGGACTGGGCAGGGGGTCGTACGGCGCGCCCGCGGGGTTCAGGAAGAACGAAAGCGGCGAGACGCGCTCAGCCTCGGCACAGTCGGTCGCCGTGAACCAGCGCGACGGCGTCGTTCCCGCCGGCCCCATCCAGGTGATCCGCGTGATGCCCGCCGCCTCCATGTCGTCGATCTTCGTGTACGTGTTCGGCGTCTGGGCGCTTCCACCGCACGCCGCGAGCCACGGCAGCATCACGAGGAGGAGGCGGGCGGGCGCCGCGGCGGTCATTGCAGGCGCACCTC
>DATMZL010000134.1:0-4733 GCA_035607075.1 Polyangia bacterium | reverse complement strand
CGCAGGACCTTCTGCATGCACGACGACATCGACGGCGACACGGTCGGCCGCTTGTCGCTGGGACCGCGCAGTCCGCGCGAGTAAGACCGACCGACCTTGTTGACCCGTCCGTCCGGGCTGACGTCGAGCTCGACCGCCAGATCGTCCATGCCGGTGGGCCACGAGCGAACGCAACGGGCGAGCGCGGGCCGATCGATCTCGATCGGGACGTAGCCCGGGCTCGGCTGGTTGCGTTCGCAGCCGAGCGGCGAGCGGAGGTCACAGCGTGACTCGATCGTCGAATCCGCTCGCGCGAGGGGCGCCGTCGCCGGCCGACTCTCGGCCCGCATCTCCTCGTCGGGCCCGTAGCGCATCACGAGGCGCTCGTATCCGCGGCGCCGGCCGTAGTCGATCGCGCGAAGCCGCGTTCCGATCCGCGTCCGGAGCCCCTCGATATCGGCAAAGGTGTAGGAGAAGCCGCGGCGCTGGGGCGCCACGCAGAAACCAAAATCCCCGACCATACGGCCGTCGGCGTCGACCACCCATTCGATCTGGAACGCGACGTCCTCTCCCTCGACCCACCCCTTGTCCAGGCGGTTTCTCCGTAGGGCCGAGACGGCCACGTCGACCCGATCCAGACACATTTCCTCGTCGGCGTTCGCCGCGAACTCGTCGTCCGGGAGGTTGTGCTCCTCGACGCGGATCCACCACCCATCGGGAAGCGCGTATGACGGCACGGCGACCGCCGAGGCGGGCGCCCGGCCTTCCTTGTTGAGCCACGCATCGAGCGCCTCTTCGATCGGCGCGGGTCCCCGAAAGCGCAGGCAGCGCGGCGAGGAGATGCGGATCTCGCGCGGCAGCAGCGCCGCCAGCTTGCCGCTCGCGGATCCACGCTCGGTGACGGCCGCCTTCCAGGCCTGAACGAGCGCAGCCGTGAACAAGGGGCGGACCTCTCCGATCCGCAGCCACGGTTGATTCACGAAGCGCCGCCCGTCGTACGCGGTCAGCTTTGCGCGCCGGAGCGCCCGCTGCACGCAGGCGATGTCCGTCGCGCGCAGGAAGCGCGCCTGGCCCAGGCGGGCCGTCGGCCGGCGGCCGTTGACGATGTCGATCTCGACGACGCCGTAGACGCGGGCACGCGTCGCCGCTTTACCGCACGGTTCGAGCGCGTCCTGGACGTCCTGGCGGTTCTCTTGACTGACGATCTCCGACTCGTGCAGCGGGGGCGGCGTCGCACGGGCGCGGAGCCCGGCCAACGCCACGACGACGAAGACGAACGCTCGAACGCCCCAGTGCATCGTCACCAATCGACCCACGAAACGTCGCGGATTCTAGCGCGTCGATCGCATTCGAGGCCGCCTTGCGGATCCGGGCGGCCTCGAAAATTCGAGATCGCGGCGCGCGCATCGCCGCGCGGCCGCGAATCTCTGGGCGCAAATACACGCGCTGCCGTGGCACGTCCGTTGCTGCGCAGTCGCGCCATGAAAAGGCTCGCGCTGCTCTCGGGTTGCTTCCTCGTCCTCGCATGTTCCGACGGCGGAGGCACGAACGGCGGGCATGGCGGAAAAGGCGGCGGTCACGCGGGGACGACGGGGGCCGCCGGCCACGGCGGTGCGGGCGGGCAAGGCGCGGGCGGTTCCACAGGCAGCGCAGGAACGACAGGAGTCGGCGGCGCGAGCGGAGGCACATCGGGCGGAGCGGGGACGACCGGCGCCGGCGGCGCGTCAGGTAGCGGCGGCGGCGCAGGAGTCGGTGGCCAGACCGGCGGCACCTCCGGTGGTGCTGGCGTCGGCGGATCGGGCGGGCGCGGCGGCACGTCGGGTGGCGGCACGACCGGGATGGCGGGACGAGGCGGGACGACGGGGACAGCAGGCGGCGGCGGTCAGACCGGTGGCACGTCGGGTGGCGTGGGCGGGACCGGCGGATCGGGCGGGCGCGGCGGATCGGGTGGCACTGGTGGATCGAAAGTCTGTGGCGGCATCGTTGGAGTGCAGTGTGACGTGGGCGAGTGGTGCGATTTTCCCGGCAATACCTGCGGCGCGGCGGATGAGCAGGGACAATGCAAGCCGGTGGAGGGAGGCGGCGTTTGCGCGCCACAGGTGGCCTGCGGTTGCGATGGGAAATCGTACCGGAACGTTTGCGACGCGCACCTGAGCGGCGTCGACACCATCAGCAACCTTTCTTGCATCCCGGGCAACGGCGGCGCCAGCGCTCCCTGCGGCCAGGACACCGACTGCATGACCGGCTACAAGTGCTGCGAAACCGCCGGCAGAGTGGGCGCTCCGATCGCGTGCCGGCAGGTCGCCGCGGGCGCTCCCTGCCCAGGGCTGCCGTAGCGCGCGCGCACGATCCTTTTGCGAGCCGCGCGCGGGAAAGTTGTTTACGTGAGCCGCTGGTTCCTCGACATGCCAGGCGACTCGATCTGTAATCGCGGCGGTGGTGATGGTTCTGGCGTCGATCGCGTTGCTCATGCTCGCCGATCCCGCGGTCTCGCCGACCACCTCCGACGATTCGGTCATTGAACCCGTCTCGGCGGCGCCGGCGTCCGCGCCGCCAGCCGCCGGCGCGCCACCGCTGCCGTCACCGACGGACGACGCGCCGACTCCCGCGCCACCATCCACCGAGCCCGAGACGATCGAAGGGGCCGATCCCGCGAGCGCGCGCTTGCCTCCGCCTGTCCGTCCCAACGGCTCATTCGGACTCGAGCTCGGCTACGCGCACGGCGGCGATCGCTTCCTCACGGTTGTCAGCCCCACCACAGGCCCGACCGGTAGTTCCAACGCGGGCGATGGGGCGTTCTTTTCGCTGGCAGGTAGCTGGACGCCGTACTGGAGCACGAGCGGCGTCGGGCTCGGCGTGTACGCACGCGCGGGTGCCAAGCTCTCCGCGGCCCGCGACGCAGCGACGACCGCTTCTTACTTCCGCTGTCCGCTCGCCGTCGGAGCTCAACTACTTCTTCCGGTCGTGGGCCGGTGGTTCGCGCTCGGTCGGCTCGGCGTCATGACGGAAGTGCTTCAGCAACTCGAGATCACGAGCGGTGGAGGAGGGCGCTCGAGCGCGAACTTTTCGTCCACGCTCGGCGAATTCCTCGACGCAGGCGTGCTGTGGACCCCCGCCAACTTCACGGGCTTCGCGGCGATCGCGCGGTACGAACGGCTCGACGTTTCGTACGCTGGCGACGTGATGACCGCGAGCAACCTGGGATTGCTCGCGGCCGGCTATCTCCGCTTCTAGCAGGTCGTGCGCTGAGCGACGGTCAGAAGAGAATGACGTCGCCTTCGCGGGGGAGCTCGCCCTCGCTTGCCGGCGTAGTCATTTTCAGGGGTCCGTTGAGATCGAGCTCGATCCAGACGGCGACGGATCCGCCTTGCGCGTCGCGGAACGAGAAGGGAGGAGACTCGGGTTGTGACACAGCGGTGACCAGCAGCCGCGCGCTGACCGCGAGCGGCGCCATCGACCAGAGCTCGACGCCGGCGCGCAGCAGCTTCAGCTTGAACCGCCCGACGAACTGATTGGCGAGCTCGGCGACCCAGTCGCGGTCAGAGGTGCCGCGCAGGTTCGACCGGCGCAATGTGCGGTTCGAGGCGCCCAAGACGGCCGTGCCGTTCAATCCGGCTGCCGTGAATCGCACGATACCGAGAGCGGAAAGGTCAGAGATCGGGGCGTGGGCGCCCGAGTCTGTGAGCGGGGTGACCTGCGCCATGGCGACCCTGTAGGCAGCGAAGAGCTCGATGGCCGCCGTCGTCGCCGCGGCGCCCATGGCACGCTCCAGCTCGGCGGGCAGCTTGGGAGCCACCGCGGAGGAGTAGGAGGCGACGCTGATCACCAGAAGCGTTCTTCGGCGCGTGCGCGGAAGTTCTTGATGGCGCGTGCCGCCAATCCGGCGAGGGCCGCGCCCGACGCGAGCTCGACCGAGGAGAACCTACCCTTCCAATCAAATTGCCAGCGGCACTCAGTGCGCGATCAACGCGAGTCGCCGAGCCAAAGTGAGCGGCGGTTCGCGCTGCTATCCTCGCCGGTCGACGATGAAGCCCGACGCTTCAGGGAACGAGGCGCGCGCGCGGTCGAAGGCGGGACGGCCTTCGCTTCACCCGACGGTGATCGCGCTGGCCGTCGTGTCGCTGCTGCACGATCTCGCGGGCGACATGGTCACGCCGCTGTTGCCGGCGTTGCTCGCGACGATGGGCAGCGGCCCGGCGGCGCTCGGTCTCGTCGAGGGCGTCGCGGACGCGACGGGCAGCCTGCTCAAGCTCGTCTCGGGTTACGTCGCGGATCGGATCGGCCACCTCAAGACGCTGACTGTGCTCGGGTACGGCGTCGCGAACGTGCTCCGGCCGCTCCTCGCTTTCTCGGGTGCCTGGTGGCAGGTGCTCGCGATCCGTTTCGGAGACCGCGTCGGCAAGGGGATCCGCGGGAGCCCGCGCGACGCGCTCGTCGCTTCGGTCACCACGAAGGAAACGCGCGGCTACGCGTTTGGCTTCCACCACGCGCTCGAGAGCTTGGGCGCGGTGTTCGGGACGATCCTCGGCTACGTCCTGCTGACAGCCGGTTTGTCCATAAGGCAGGTCATCATCTGGTCGGCGGCGCCCGGCGTGCTGACGATGCTCGTGGTCTGGCTCGGCGTCAGGGCGCGCGCAGCGGCACCACCCCCTGGCGTCGTCAAGATTGGGCTCCCGCCGGTCGCCGGTTTCCGCCGACTGCTCGTCGCTGTCGTCGCGTTCACGCTCGGCAACTCGTCCGACGCGTTCTTGCTC
>DATMZL010000926.1:0-3286 GCA_035607075.1 Polyangia bacterium | reverse complement strand
CGAGTTCCTCGGCATCATCGTCGAGGAGGCCAATCGCCTCAACCGCGTCGTGTCGCAGTTCCTCGATTACGCGCGCCCGTATCGCGGCGAGCAGCGGCAGCTCGACGTCGCGGACGTCCTCAAGAAGACGCTGGCGCTGTTCGCCAAGGAGGCCGAGGGCCACGGCAAGGTCGAGATCATCACCGATTTCGCCGCGGGGATGCCGCCCGTGCGCGCCGACGCCGAACAGCTGTTGCAGGTGTTCCTGAACCTGTCGCTGAACGCGCTGCAGGCGATGCCGGGCGGCGGCAAGCTGTGGATCTCGACGGCGCTGCGCCGGTCGACGCGCCGGGGCGCGACGGCTGCGTTCCTGGAGGTCCGCTTCCGCGACGCCGGCGTCGGCATCCCGGCCGGCGATCTCAAGAACCTGTTCATCCCGTTCTTCACCACGAAGGAGAAGGGGACCGGGTTGGGGCTGCCGATCAGCCAGCGCATCATCGAGAACCACGGCGGCACGATCGAGGTCCGGTCGCAGCCGGGGGAGGGCGCCACCTTCACCGTGCTGCTGCCGATTGAAGCCGACGCGTACGCCGCCTACCTCGAGGCCGCGCGCGCGGCCGAGGCGGCGCGCCGGGGGCCGCCCCCGCCGATGCTCCCGCCGCCCCCGCCCGGACGGGCGCCGCCGAAGGGCCCCCCGTCGGCGCCGGGCGCACGGAGACCGACGCCACCGACCATCGAGCGCGGTAAGATCGCGTGAGCGAAGGCGGGCTTCGCCCGCCGGAGCTCTCATCGCGGGGGGATTAGGGACCCTCTGAGGGTCCCGAGGTAAGATGTCACCCGTGACAGCCGCCGCGCCCGCAAACGAGGTCAGACGCGTTCTCGTAGCAGACGACGAGATGAACATGCGCCGTGTGCTCGAGGCGATGCTTCGCCGCGAGGGCTACGAGGTGGTCACGGCGGCGAACGGCGCCGAGGCGCTCAGCGGGATGAGCGCCGGCGTGCACACGGTCATCACCGATCTGAAGATGCCCGTGCTCGACGGGATGGCGTTCCTCAAGAAGCTGTCGGCCGAATATCCCGACGTGCCGGTCGTCATGATCACCGCGCACGGATCGGTCGAGAACGCCGTCGAAGCGGTCAAGCTGGGCGCGTTCGACTATCTCGAGAAGCCGTTCGAGCAGGAGCAGATCCGCCAGGTCGTTGCCAAGGCGATCAACACGTATGCGCTCGCCCGCCGCGACGCGCGCCCGGAGGAACCGTCGGCGCGCGGGCGCTTCCGGCTGGTGGGCCAGTCCCCCGGCATCAAGCAGTGCTACGCCGTGGTCGAGAAGGTCGCCAACACGCCGTCGACCGTCCTCATCACGGGCGAATCGGGAACGGGCAAGGAGCTGATCGCGCGCGCGCTGCACGAGAACTCGTCGCGCCACGCCGGACCGTTCATCAAGATCAACTGCGCCGCGATCCCCAAGACGCTGATGGAGTCCGAGCTGTTCGGCTACGAGAAGGGCGCGTTCACGGGCGCGGTGGGCGCCAAGCCGGGGCGGTTCGAGCTGGCCCACGGCGGCACGCTGTTCCTCGACGAGATCGGCGAGATCCCGGTCGAGATGCAGGTGAAGCTGCTGCGCGTCCTGCAGGAGTCGGAGTTCGAACGGGTCGGCGGCCTCAAGACCATCAAGGTCGACGTCCGGCTGGTGACCGCGACAAACCGGGATCTGCTGCAGGACATCGCCGCCGGATCGTTCCGCGAGGACCTCTACTACCGCCTGAACGTGGTGCCGATCCACATCCCACCCCTGCGCGAGCGGCGGGAGGATATCCCTCTGCTGCTCGAGCATTTTCTGGCAAAGTTCAACGATCGCTTGAAGAAACAGATCGGCTCCGTTTCGGCCGAGGCTGTCGCCCGCATGGTCAGCTACCACTGGCCGGGCAACATCCGCGAGCTCGAGAACCTGATGGAGCGGACGATGCTGTTCTGCGAGCGTCCCGAGATCCAGGTGTCCGACCTGCCGCCCGAGATCGGGGGCCTGCCGGCAGCCGCGCCGGTCATGCCGGGCGCCGCCTCGCTGAAGGAGGCGGTGCGCGCGGAGACGGAGCGCGTCGAGCGCGAGCTGATTCAGAAGGCGCTCGACGAGACCGGCGGCAACGTCACCCAGGCCGCCCGCAAGCTGAAGATCTCGCGCAAGAGCCTCCAGACGAAGATGAAGGAGCTGGGGCTCCGGACCACCTAGCCGCGCCGGCTTCGCGCGGGGGCGGCTCGTTCCAAAAAAGCTGGGGTCCCAGGCGGTTGTGTTATCGTCGGGCACCGCCTTGGCTGCCGACACCTTCAAGAAGTTGTCTCGGGCAGTTTTCCCTCTCCTGATGCTGGCGGCGTGGCCGGTGCGCGCAGCGGAAGTCACGCGCGTCGTCTCCGCGATGGACGGCAGCAACGGCTTCGATTTCAACCTGACCGCCAGCTGGGTTCACGACGTCAAGAGCGCGACGGTCAAGCGCGAGCTGCAATCGGGTCTGGCGCCGCGCAACATCGAGCTGATCAAGGACCTGCAGTTCGCCCAGACGCGCGATCTCCTCAACCTGCGCGCCGACGTCGGCATTCTCTGGGACGTGGGCCTGCACATCGAGATGCCGCTGGTGCTCGCCGACTCGTCGAGCGTCGACTTCGATCAAAGCGAAGGTTCGAACTGCCACTTCCCGAGCAGCGACCCGAACGCGCCTCGGCCCAACTGTGTGAACCAGGAGAACGCGACGATCCTGCGTGACGGCATTCTTCCCGTGGCGACCGATCCGAACACGGGCGAGATCACGTCGTGGGGCCAGGACGCCGAGCACAACCGCCCGTTCACGCCCGGATCCACCAGCGCCTTCAAGGGGCCGACGCGGAAAGGGTTCGAGTACCTCGGCGTCGGAATCACCTGGGCGCCTTTCAACCAGGCGCGCGACGACACCAAACCGACCTGGACGCTGAACTTCGACGCGAAGCTGGACGTGTTCAAGGACAAGCGCTTCGATCCTTCGAATCCCACGAGCAACACGGCGGTGGGGCAGGGCTACCACCAGCTCGTGTGGTCGACGTTCGTGTCCAAGCGGTTCCGCTGGTTCGATCCCTACTTCGGCGCCTGGTACAACCTGCCGGTACGCACGAACGGCAGCCCGTTCCAGCAGTACGGACCGACGCAGACAAGTGTCAATCCGCAGCAGCGCGCCGGCATCATGATCGGCGTCGAGCAGATCGCTTGGGAGAACCCGCGCGGCGATCAGCGCGTCACCGTCGAGGCGCGCGCACACGTCGAGCAGCACTTCTTCGGCCGCG
>DATMZL010000604.1:0-2212 GCA_035607075.1 Polyangia bacterium | reverse complement strand
CAGCACCTCGCGGCCGACGGGAACCAGGATGTTCTGGCCCGTGTTCTCGACAGGCATGCCGCGGACCAGGCCGTCGGTCGTGTCCATCGCGATGCAGCGGACGTTCTTCTCGCCCAGGTGCTGCGCGACCTCGACCACGAGATTGCCCGGGCGGTCGTTGATCGACGGGTTCGAGATGCGAAGCGCCGTGTTGATCTCGGGCAGCCCGCCCGTGAACTCCACGTCGACGACGGGGCCGATGACCTGGACGATTCTGCCTTGACCGGTGACTTGCGTGCTCATGTCCTATCCTTTTAGCGCCTCGGCGCCGCCGACGATCTCCATCAGCTCCTTCGTGATGGCGGCCTGGCGGGCGCGGTTGTACTGCAGGGTCAGCGACGAAATCATTTCCTTGGCGTTGCTGGTCGCGTTGTCCATCGCGGTCATGCGCGCGCCGAACTCCGACGCCATCGATTCCAGCAGGCCGCGGTAGATCTGCGACTCGACGAACATCGGCAACAGCGCGTCCAAGAGGCGCTGCTTCGACGGCTCGTAGAGGAAGTCGGTCGCGCCCGTCGCGCTGCCTTCCGGCACGCGCAGGTTGGCGCCCGTGATCGGCAGCAGCGGCTCGACGACGACCCGCTGCGTACCCGCTGATTTGAACTCGTTGTAGACGAGGTAGACGGCGTCGGTCCGCCCGTTCTGGAAGCTGTGCGTGACGATGTGGGCCATCTCCTGCGCGATCTTGATGGCGGTCTCGGCGGTCGGCCCGGGCAGCTCGTGACCGATCGTCGCCTTGCGGCGGCGGAAGTAGTCGCGGCCCTTCTTGCCGATGATCTCCATCGCGATCTCGCGGACGGGTGGCGTCGCCCGCTGCTGCTCGCCCGTGAAGCGCTGCACGGCGCGGAAGACGTTGGCGTTGAAGCCGCCCGCCAGGCCGCGGTCCGACGTCAGCGGCACCATCGTGATCCGCTCCGGCGTGCGTCGGTCCAGCAGCGGATGGGCGTCCGCGCCGGCGCGCAGCGCCACCTCGACGATCGCCTCCGCCAGCGAGTTCGCGTAGGGGCGCGCGCCCACGATCGCGTCCTGGGCGCGGCGCAGGCGCGCCGCCGACACCAGCTTCATGGCGCGCGTGATCTTCTGCGTCGACTTGACCGACGAGATCCGCGTTCGTATCGCTTTGAGTGAAGGCATCTCTTACGCGGCCGCGTCCGGCGCGAACTCCTTACCGAACTCGCTCAGCACGCCCTTCATCTTGACGGTCAGATCGTTCCAGGCCTTCTTGTCGGTGCCCTTGGTCGCGATCTCGCCGAACAATCCACCGCTGCCGCCGTGGCGGGCGTCGACGAACGCGTACAGGTCACGCTCGTAGCGCCCGAGCGAATCGATCGGCAAAGCGTCGACGAAGCCGTTCGTCACCGCGAACAGGATCAGGATCTGCTTCTCGACGGGCAGCGGCACGTACTGTCCCTGCTTGAGCAGCTCGGTCATGCGGGCGCCGCGCGCCAGCTGCTGCTGCGTCGCCTTGTCCAGGTCCGACCCGAACTGCGCGAAGGCCGCCAGCTCGCGGTACTGCGCCAGCTCCAGCCGCAGCTTGCCGGCGACCGCCTTCATGCCCGCGATCTGCGCGGCGCCGCCGACGCGGCTGACCGAGATGCCGGCGTTCACGGCCGGCCGCTGCCCCGAGTAGAACAGGTCGCTCTCGAGGAAGATCTGGCCGTCGGTGATGGAGATGACGTTGGTCGGGATGTACGCCGACACGTCGCCGGCCTGGGTCTCGATGATCGGCAGCGCGGTCAGCGAACCGGCGCCGTCCTTGTCCGACAGCTTCGCCGCGCGCTCGAGCAGGCGCGAGTGCAAATAGAACACGTCGCCGGGGAACGCCTCGCGGCCGGGCGGGCGGCGCAGCAGCAGCGACAGCTGGCGGTAGGCGACCGCTTGCTTCGAGAGATCGTCGTAGATGATCAGCGCGTGGCGGCCACTGTCCCGATAGAACTCGGCCATGGTGACGCCGGTGTACGGCGCCAGGAACTGCAGCGGCGCCGGATCCGACGCGGTCGCCGCGACCGCCTCGGAGCCGGCCCCGCTGCAGTACCTGGCGCCGTTCACCGGCGTCACCATGGGCGAGCACTGGCGCGACCACGGCGGCCACTGCCTCATCGTGTACGACGATCTGTCGAAGCATGCGGTGGCGTACCGCCAGCTGTCGCTGCTGCTGCGCCGCCCGCCGGGC
>DATMZL010000151.1:0-13673 GCA_035607075.1 Polyangia bacterium | reverse complement strand
GATTCCGGCGACAGCTCCGCCAGCTCCCCGCCGCCCGCGACGAGCGCGTCCGTCGCGAGCACGCCGGGCCCGCCTGCGTTGGTCACGATGGTCAGGCGGCGGCCGATCGGGCGCGGCTGCTTGCCCAGCAACTCGGCCAGGTCGAACACCTCCTCGATGCTGTTCACGCGCAGCACGCCGGCCCGACGGAAGGCGGCGTCCAGCACCTCGTCCGACCCGGTCAGCGCGCCTGTGTGCGATGTGGCGGCGCGGCTGGCGGCCTCGCTGCGGCCCGCCTTGATGACGACGATCGGTTTGGTCAGCGCGACCTCGCGCGCGGCCGACAGAAACGCGCGCGCGTCGCCGATCGACTCCATGTAGATGACGATCGCGCGCGTCGCCGGGTCGTTCCCGAAGTAATCGATCAGGTCGCCCCAGCCGACGTCCAGCATCGAGCCCGTCGACACGAACGCGGAGAACCCGACCTCCTCGGCGACGCTCCAGTCGAGGATCGCCGTCAGCAGCGCGCCGCTCTGGCTCAGAAACGCGACGCGCCCCGTGCGGGCCATACCGGCCGCGAACGTCGCGTTCAACCCGCTGCACGGGTTCATGACGCCGAGGCAGTTCGGCCCGACGACGCGCATCCCGCCCCGACGCGCCTCCGCGAGGATCCGCGTCTCCAGCTCGGCGCCGGCGGCGCCCGTCTCGCGAAAGCCGGCGGAGATGATCAGCGCCGCCGGCACGGCCGCGTCGGCGCACTGGCGCACGATGTCCGGAACCGTCGCGGCGGGTGTCACGATGACGGCGAGGTCGATCGGAGGGGGAACGGCGCCGATCGCCGGATACGACTTCAGGCCGAGCACGCTGTCGCGGCGCGGGTTGACCGGGTAGACCGCGCCGCCGAACGACGTCGCCACGAGGTTGGCGAGGATCGTCCGCCCGACGCTTCCCGGCGTTTCGCTGGCGCCGATCACGGCGACCGCGCGCGGTTTGAAGAACGCATCGAGCGGGTGCCGTCCGCGCCTGAAGACGTCGTTCGCGAGGCCGACGTCCGGCTTCATTCCGGCACCTCCACGAACAGGGCCGGTTGGTTCGCCTCGACGTCCAGGATCTCCCACCGGTAATAGTCGAAGTCGCCGGCGGAAAGCTTCCACACCGCACCGCCACGGACCGGCATGCCGACGCCGCGAACGGTGCGCCATTCGGTGATCGGGATGGTCCACCTCTCGAGCTGCGCTTTGCCGCCCGAGGTCATGTACCGATCGGCGGTCAGGCCGGCGAAGCGTCCGCGGTCATCGAACGTGAAGACAGCTGTGACGGTCAAGCCCGCGTACCGCATCGTGGCGCGCGCGTTGCGATCGTCGATCGCATCCCACGTGATGTACGGGCTCAGCGCGGCCGACGGGAACCAGATGATCTCGCCCAGGAATCGCAGCATCGCGCCCTGATCGATCTCCGGTCCGGCCGCGTCGGCCACGCTGATCAGCGACGCGAGCTTGATCAGCATCTGTCCGTGGCCGTCGACGTAACGGTCCCGTCCCGTGATGGGCACGACGTGCATCATCCGGCCGTCGACGGCCCAGACGAAGCCGGGCGGATCGACGGAGAAGTACTGCTCGGCCGCGACGGGCATCCAGGGCTTGTCGGGCCCCGTCCGAATGTCGCCACGCTGCCTGAGCCGGACCGTGCGCGCGCGCGGCTGACCGACGACGCCCGCGACCTCCAACCAGCGCCGGACGGGAGCCGGCAGCCGCTCCAGATCCTTCGGCTCGACCGTTCGCGCCGCGTCCGCTGGTCCACGTGATTGCTCGAGCAACGCGCGCGCCTCCGCGTCGATCCGGCGATGGAACCGGCGCGTCGCCGCCGCGACCAAGGCGACGGCGACGCCGATCGCCACCAGCAGAGCCATCACGAAGCGCATCACAGGGAAGGAAAGTGCAATTCGTGCGCCCGCTGTAGAGGTGCGCCCAGAGCGAATGGCGGCGCCGTGTCCGCGCAGATCTTGCGGCGCAACGGCCGGCCCAGCCGCGACCGCGTCCCGGCATGCGGTCTGCAGATACACCGTTCGTGCGGAACACACGTTTACGCATCGCAACCGTCGCAACGATCGCGACCGTGCCTCTGGCGGGCGCCGCGAGCCTGGCCGGTGTGTCGATACCAAGCCTCTATGGCGATGCGCCGCTCGCGCCCGCCATACGCGGCCAGGACTTGCTGACGCTGATGATCCTTCCTGCTCTGGTCGCCGCCCTCGCGGGTACTTCGCGCGCGTCGGCCCGCGCGACCGTCGTGTGGCTCGGCTTGCTCGGCTACCTGCTCTACACGTACACAGGTGCGGCGTTCGCTTATCGCTTCAATCGTTTCTTCCTCGTCTACGTCGCGCTGTTCACGCTGACCGCGGTCGCTCTCTGCGCGGGGGCGCTGGGCGCCAACGTCGCGCAGCTGCATCACCGCTTCGACGCCAGGACCCCACGGCGGGCGCTCGCCGTGTTCCTGATCGCGACGGCGGGCCTGCTGATCGTTTCGGAGCTCGGCCAGATCGTTCCGGCGCTGGTGAAAGGCACGGTCCCTGCCCTCGTTGCCCGCTCCGACGGTGCAGGCAACTTCGTCTACGTGCTCGACCTGGGCGTGATCGTGCCCCTCATCGCGCTCGCGGCATGGGGTCTGCGGCGCCGCGCCGCCTGGGCGGACCTGCTGGGTGGATGCCTCGCCCTGAAGACGACCACCATGGGCCTGGCGCTGCTCGCGATGACCTGGTTCTCGGTGCGCGCGAGACAACCCGCCGAGGTCGGGCTCACCGCTGCGTACGCGGCGATGACCGCGGCCGGGATGGCCATGACGATCTGGTTTCTCTCACACGAAAGGACAGGACCATGGAGGCAAGAGAGCGTTGGGAGATCGACGGGGGCAAGTCATGGCTCGGCTTTTCACTCCGACACATCGTCGTGAGCGAGATCCAGGGTCAGTTTCGAACGTGGGGCGGCGAGATGACGCTGGCCCCCGACGACGTCGCCAGCGCAGAGATTCGCGTCTGGGTCGACGTCATCAGCATCGACACCGGATCGGCCGAGCGGGATGCGCACGTACGGTCTGCGGAGTTCCTGGATACGGCGCAGTTCCCCCGCGCTGAGTTCAACAGCACGGCGGTGAGGCTGCGCCGGGATGGCGAGGCGGAGGTCACGGGTTTCCTGCAACTGCACGGGATCTCACGCCCGGTCGACATCGTCGTCGTCGCAAAGCAGACGTGGCTCGACGACAAGGGGCTGATGCGCGCCGCGTACGACGTCGACGCAGAGATCGACCGGCAGGCGTTCGGCCTGCGCTGGAATCAGGACATGGATATCGGCGGCTTCGTCGTCGGCGACCGTGTCCACCTGCGGGCGCGCCTGGAAATGGTGCGCGTCGCCGACGCCGATGCACGCGGCGTCAGGAAGCAAAACGAACGAGGCGTCCCAGCACGCTGAAGTCGACGGGCTTGGGGAGGAAATTCGCGCCCAGCATGCGTGCCGCGTCGCCCGCGGTGTCGTCGGCGTATGCGCTGATCACGACGGCCTGCACCCCTTGGCGCTCGCTGAAGATGCGCCTGACAAGCTCGATGCCGTTCATGCCGGGCAAGCGGTAGTCGGTGATCACGGCCCTGACCCGCGGCGCGAGCGCGACGGGCAGCGCCTCCTCGGCCGATGCGTACACCTCGGCCGCGCAGCCGCCGATCTGCAGGATCTCGGCGATGTTCTGGGCGTATTCGACGTTGTCGTCGACGACCACGATGCTGGCGAGATCCGGCGCCATGCTGGCCTCATTCCTAGCGTGCTGCGGCGACGGGCTCAACTGTACGAAAGGGAACCCCGCCCGGGCGTGCGCGCAAACTCTGCCGCGCCACGGTCGCGACGCGCACCCCTTGCGTGGCGTGGCCGTGGATTCCCGCGCCGTTTCCCGGCATGGCGGTGGCACGACTTTGGAAAGACAGGGTGGACATGATCGAGCTCGGCTGGTCCGCCCCCGTGAAACGCCTCGACGCTGGAACGGCATGCGACGCCATCCTTGCCCAGCACCATCGGATCCGGGCGCTGCTCGCCCGAGCGCGCGGCGTGGCCGAGGCGGCGCTCGACGGTGAGCCGCCCTCGCCGGACGCGGTCGCGTCGTCGATCGGTGACATCCGGACGATCATGGAGGTCCACTTGGCCTACGAGGAGAAGGCGCTGCTGCCGATCCTGCGCGACGATCTGCCGCTGGGCCCGCCGCGCGCGGACCGGCTTCTGGATGAGCACCGACGGCAGCGCGAGACGCTGGCGACGCTGCACCGCGAGGCGTGCGCCTTCCCCGAGCTGCCGATGCTGGCCGCCAAGCTCGCGTTCCTGACCGAGTGGTTGCTCGCCGACATGGGCGAGGAAGAGCGCTCCCTGCTCATCCCCGAGGTCGTGCGCGACGACGTCGTGATCATCGACCAGTCGTCCGGCTAACGAAGAGGCCGCCGAACGAGCGGCAAGGTACGAGCCACCACCGCCGTTTGCCCTCGCCCCGCGTAGCGGGGAGAGTCAGGGTGGAGGGGCCGCGCTTCTACTGCAGCGCCGCTCCCTCACCCGCCGAGCCTTCGGCTCGTCGGCCTCTCATCGCTTTCGCGGGGCGAGGCGAAGATCGGAGCGGCGCACGAGTCATCGCAGCCGTTTGCCCTCGCCCCGCGTAGCGGGGAGAAGGTCAGGGGTCAGGGTGAGGGGTCGGCTCACTTCTTCGCGGCCGCCGGGCCCGGCGCATAAGGCGGCAGCGGATTCGTCGCCACCGCTTTCATCCAGCGCCAGAGCAGCGCCGCGTCGTCCTGCGACATGAAGGTCATCGCGGGCATCATCAGGCCGCGTTCGGCGGCGTCGAGCGGCTTGTACGCGACGTGCAGGAACAGGTTCTTCGGCGGCTTGTGCAGGCTCCAGATCGGCGTCGGCTCGACGAAGTCCCAGCCAAACTTCGCGCCGACCTTGCGCACGCCGTGACAGAACTGGCAGCTCTGCTGGAACACGACCTGGCCGGCCTGCGTGAAGTCGCCGCCGACGGCGAACTGACGATAGTAGGGATGGCTGCCGACCAGCTCGATGTCGGTCAACGAATCGGCGTGGCGCCAGGGGGAGAACTTCGGCTGCGCCGTGTCCACCGTCGCCGGGTGCCAGAGCACCGGGACGACGACCTTGTTGCCCGCGAAGACGATCGGCCGCGGATCCTCCGTCGCACCCTTGCGGCGAATCGCGGGAAAGAAGCCGGCGCGCACCGGACCGCCCGGGTTCGTCTCCATGCCACGCGCGATGAAGGGATCGATGCGCTTCATCACCGCCACGTCTCGAAACGGGACTGGGATCGCCATACCGTTGGCGAAGTGCAGGATCGCGAGATCCAGCGACGGGTCGGGCGCGAAGCTTGCGATCACCGCGGCGAGCGCGATACCCCGCACGGCCCGCGTGTCGCCGTACTGCGCGTCGAACCGCTTGCTGTCGGTGAGCGACAGCGTATCCAGGTCCAGCCTTTGCGTTCGGCCGCGCGACGCCTGATCGCCGTTCATGGGCCCCGCCCCGCGAACCCAGATCTCGATGATGCTTGGCGGCGCGGCGGCCTTGGGCCCCGCGGCCGCCACGCGCGGTCGTTCAAATCCGACCGCGAACGCGGCCGCCAACACCAGGAGGGCGATCGTCTTTTTCATCCCGGCAAGCACAGCAACACCCGTGCCCGCCCCAACGCCCGGATTACGATCGCGGATCGCGCATCGCGTGCGCGCCGTGCATCGAACGCCGCAGGATGTGCGCGCGGTTCAGAGAGCGGGGCCTTCGGACGTCGGCGGGGCCGGCGGGATCACGCACGTGGACGGCGCCCCATCGCTCACGACGATCCGTCCTGGCTCGACGCCGGGCCCTCGGATCTCGGTGACGTCGGCGTTGACGACGCCGACCGTCACCGGTGTCGGCGTGGGCCGGCCGTCCCGGTCGGAAAGCCACGCGATCGTGGACCCGCCTTCCGTGGTGAGCGCCCCGGTCGGAACCGAAAGCGTGTCGCGTCCGGAGGAGATCGAGAGATCGACGGTGGCAGACATTCCGGGCGTCAGCACACCGTCGGCGTTGGCGACATCCAGCGCCACGACGTATGGCGCCGGGCTGCGCACGGCGTTCGGCGACCGGACCACCTCGCGGATCGTCCCCGAGAACTCGCGCCTGCCATGCGCCGGCACGACGAACGTTGCGGACCCCGGCAGCACCGCGTGCGCGTACCGCTCGTCCACCTCGACCTCCAGCCGCAGCCGCCGCGGATCCGAACCGATCACGAACAGCGGCGGCCCCGGCGGGCTGGCCGGGATTGATTCGCCGGGCTCGATGTTGCGCGCCAGGACGATACCGTCCATCGGCGCGCGGACGACGCGGCGGGCGAGCATCGCCTGCGCCAGGGCCAGCGCGTGACTGTGCTTGTCGATCATCGCCACGTCATGCAGGTATTCCAGCTGCGCGTCCCCGGCCTTTCCTTCCAGCAGCTCGTCGGGCGGCAGTTCGGGGCGCAGGCCTAGCCCCCGCCGTTGCTCGATCTCGGTCAGCAGTTCGCGCTCCGCGCGGATGCCGAGCAGCTCCGCCGAGGTGAGCTGCGCGTCCGCCCCGGCGACAGCGGCGCGCTGTTCGGCGTCGTCGAGGCGCGCGAGCACCTGTCCCTTCACCACCCGAGCGCCAACCGGCGCGTTCACGGCGACGACCAGCCCCGCCTGGCTGGACCCGAGGCGCACGCTGGTCTCGACCGTCAGCTGGCCGGACGATCGCAACGTCCCCGCGATCGAGCCATAGCTGACGACCGCGGTCGCGCAGGGACGCGGTGCCGGCGCCTTCACGACTGCGTCGCGCGTCGCGATCGCGGCACCGACCGCGACCGCGGCCAGCGCCAAGGTCCCCGCCGCACGGTACGAGATCCGCTGACGAAACCTCCGCCGCCGCCCCGATCGCCCCGAAGGCGGAACGGCGACGAGAGACGGAGCGCGCGGCGCTCTTCGAGAGGAACCGATCGTATGCACAACGACCGGTTGTTCACGAAACGTGCCAGCCGACGCGCTCTGCCTGCCCATCCCGTTTGGTACCGGACGTGCAGAACGTGACGGTATGCGACTTCAAGACATCATGTCCCGCGACATCAAGACCGTTGGCAGTGGTGCCAGCGCCATCGAGGCCCGAAACGCCATGCGCATCAGCCGTGTTCGCCACCTGCTCGTCATCGGCGGCCGCGACGTCGTCGAGCCTCCGCCATGCGCGTCGAGGCTGACGATCACGTCATGAAAGTGCCGAACGACTTTCGTGACAGCGACGACGCGCGACCGCTCCGCATCCTGACGGAGTATCTGCAGCCGCTGCATCGGTTCCGTCAGGAAAAGGTGCACGATACGGTCGTCTTCTTCGGCTCGTCGCGCATCGTGCCTGAAGGACCGATGCGCCGTTACTACGACGAGGCGCGCGCGCTCGCCCGTGCGCTGACCGAGTGGTCCAACACGCTACCGGGAGACCGCCGGTTCGTCGTCTGCTCGGGCGGCGGCAGCGGCATCATGGAAGCCGCCAACCGGGGCGCGGTTGACGCCGGTGGCCGCACGATCGGGCTCAACATCGGCCTGCCTCACGTCCAGCGGCCGAATCCGTACATCACGCCCGCCCTCTGCTTCGAGTTTCGCTATTTCTTCATGCGGAAGCTCTGGTTCTCACACCTTGCCCGTGCCCTCGTGGTGTTCCCGGGCGGGTTCGGCACGCTCGACGAGCTGTGGGAAATACTGACGCTGACCCAGACGCAGAAGCTGGCGCGCAACATCCCGATCGTCCTTTACGGCTCGACCTACTGGAACGAGATCATCAACTTCGAGGCGATGGTCCGCCACGGCGTGATCGACCAGGACGACCTCGAGCTGTTCTCGTTCGCCGACGACCCCGGATCCGCGCTGCGGATCTTGCAGGCGAAGCTGCCCATCGCGCCCGAAGCGAAGACTCCGTCCTTCGCCAAGTCGCGGACTCCTTCGAACGGCGAAGGCTCTCCATGATCGAGCTCCACTTTCTCGGCGCCGCGCAGACCGTCACGGGATCGAAACATCTCTTGCGGACATCGCGGGCTTCGATCCTGCTCGACTGCGGCCTCTATCAAGGGCGCCGACACGAGTCTTTCGAGCGCAACCGCAACCTCGGCCTCGACGCGCACGCTCTCGACGCCGTGGTCCTGTCGCACGCGCACATCGACCATTCGGGCGCGCTTCCCCTGCTCTGCCGGGACGGTTTCCAGGGTCCGGTATACGCGACGCCGGCCACGCGGGATCTCGCGGCGCCGATGCTGCTCGACGCGGCCATGATCCAGGCGGCCGACGCGCGCACCATCGCCCGCCTGGTCGAACGCGGCGAGCCCGGTGTGGAGCTCGTCGAGCCCCTCTACGGCGAGACGGACGTGACGAAGACGATGTCGCAGATGATCAGCGTGCCTTACCACCGGCGCCAGGCGATCGCGCCGGGCGTTGCCGTCACGTTCCTGGACGCTGGCCACGTGCTGGGAAGCGCTATCGTCGTGCTCGACGTCGAAGACGACGGCCGGAACCTGCGGCTCGCCTTCACGGGCGATCTCGGACGCCATCACCTGCCGATCCTCCGCGATCCGGAGGTCCCTGGCGGCGTCGAATGCCTGCTGACCGAGAGCACCTACGGCGACCGGCTTCACGGGCCGGTGGAGAAGCTCGGCGAGAATCTCGCGGCCGTCGTCACGCGGACGTTCGCACGCGGCGGCAAGATCGTGATCCCTTCGTTCGCCCTCGAACGCGCGCAGGAGATCGTTTACGAGCTCAAGCGCCTCCGACAGCGGAACGCGATCCCGCCGCTCCCGGTCTACGTCGACTCCCCCCTGACGGCGAAGCTGACCGAGATCTTCCGTCTCCATCCCGAATGCTACGACGAGGACGCGGGCGCGTTGCTGCACGGACAAGATTCGCCATTCGAGTTCGAAGGTCTCAAGTACATCTCCGACGTCGAGGAATCGAAGCGAATCGCCGAAGAGACGCGCCCGGCGATCATCATCTCCGCCAGCGGAATGTGTGAGGCGGGGCGGATCCTGCATCACCTGCGCGCCACGATCGCCGATTCCCGGAATACGGTCGTGATCGTCGGGTTCCAGGCGGCGCACACGCTCGGCCGCCGGCTGGTGGAGCGGCGGCCTGAAGTACGCATCTTCGGCATCGCTCACACGCGCCGGGCCGAAGTGGTCGTCCTGAACGGCTTCTCCGCCCACGCCGATCAACGGGGCCTGCTCGACTTCGCGGAGGCCGTGCGCCAGCAGGGACCCCTACGGCGCGTGATCCTCGTCCACGGCGAACCTCCTGCTCAGCAGGCCCTGGCCAGCGCGCTCCTCGCCCGCGGCTTCCCCACGGTCAACATGCCGGCGCCCCGCGAATCGCTGCGCCTCTGATCGCCTATTCGCGCTCCTTGCGGGCCGGGAACGGAATCACCGCCGAAGGTGGCGCCGACGCCGCGCGAGCCGCGGCGCGAGCCCGCCCGCCCTTCCGGCCGGCCGCGCGCGCCTCCTCGGATGTGAACTCGTGTCCCGTCCCTTTCACGTGTGCGGCCTTCCCGCCGTCTCTCGAGATCCGACGGCGTCGGTCTGGATCCATCGCCGCAAATCCCCGCAAACGTCGACGCGGCTCCGCTTCGGCTCGCATCGGAGGATCGGGGCCCTCATGGTCCTCGATATTGTTGGCCTGGGCCA
Organism: Polyangia bacterium; assembly: GCA_035607075.1. Taxonomy (GTDB): domain Bacteria; phylum Myxococcota_A; class Polyangia; order Fen-1088; family Fen-1088; genus JADGRB01. The sequence continues at coordinate 3,968 of DATMZL010000151.1, read as the reverse complement.
TCGTTCCACGTCCTTTCACGGCAACGAGACCGCAATCGACGTGCCGAAAGGCGCCCCTCCGCGCGGGCGGTTCCGACCACGAACCACGCAGGCGCTGCGCCACTCGTCCGCGGGCGCGAAAAGCCAGCGCGCGCCCGCCGCGCCCGGAACCGCCGACGGAAGACCGTAGCTCAAGGCGCGACGATCCGCCCGGGCGCGGCGCTGGCCCCGGCCGCGGTATGACAGGCGTTGCAGTCGCCTTGTCCCTGCTCCCGGGGCGTCAGCATCTTGCCGACGACACCGCCGCGAGAGACCTCGGCCTTGTATGGAAACAGCTTCGTTCCCGGCCAGTGGTCCAACCTGAAGTTGCCGTTGGCGTTCGAAACGAGCTCGACACGCATGCCGTCGTCGCCGGTGATCGCGACGGTGACGTCCGCGACTCCGCCGCAGTTCGTGTCGTCATGGAGTGCGCTCATCACCGTGCCCGCCAGCGCGAAAGACGGACCTTCGTACGTCGCGTGACAGTTGATGCACGCACCGCCCGGCTCCATCAGCTCCGACTCACCGGCGTTCACCGCCTGGGTTGAACAGACCTGCGGCGGGACGCCGAGATCCGGTCTCGAGCAACCGAGCGAACCGATGATCACGACACCCGCAACGAAGAGAAGACGCATGAACGTCAAGTAAGCGCGGACCGCCGACCATCAATACGGGTCGAAGAAATCTTGGACTCGACCCACGGGCGGCACGGCTGTTGCTGCTGATCAGAGCGTGCGGTTCGGTTCCACAAGTGTCGCGGCTCTGGATCACGACGCGAACGCCACGCGAGCGCTGAGCGATCTCCCGGCGCCGAGCTGGATCCCGGCGCTGCGCGGATACCGCATCCCCGTTCGCCGCTTTGGGTCGGACGGGCGCAGGCGTCCGGTGGTGATGCTGCACGGCCTCGAGAGCCATTCCGGGTGGTTCGTTCAATCCGCCAGGCGCGTCGCGGCTCTTGGCCTGCCGGTCCACGCGTTCGATCGCTGCGGGTCGGGCGTCAGCGACGCGGACGGCAGCCGCTGGTCGCGGCTCGAGGATCTGTTGGCTGAGGTCGACGCGGTCGTGATGAGCGCGCTGGCCGACGGCCGTCATCAGGCGGTGCACGTGTTCGGCCACTGCTTCGGCGCGATCATCGCGCTCCTCTACGCCGCCCTGCACCGGCCCGCGCGCGTTGCCAGCGTCGTGCTCGCCACGCCAGCGCTCTACACCCGGACGGATCTTCCGGTGAGAGACAAGTTGCGCGTCCTGTGGAGCGTTCTTCGGCGACGCGACCGTCGCGTCCCGATCCCGCTGTCGCCGGAGGAGTTCAGCGAGCTCGCGCCGTTCGTGGAGCTGGTCCGTAAGGATCCGTTGGTGCTACGAACGGTGCCCGCCCGGCTCTACTACGAGATCCGGCGGGCGCGCGGGCGGCTGCATGCGGCGGCCGGCGCCTTGCGGGCTCCGTTGCTGATGGCGATGGCGGAGGACGATCCGATCTGCGACAACGCGCGCAATCGCCGGTTGTTCGAGCGCGCCACCAGCGAAAGAGAGATCCGTACGTATTCCGGCGCGCGTCATATCCTCGAATTCAGCGGCGCGCGCGCGGCCTTCCTGGACGACGTCGCCCGTTGGTTCGAGCGCCAGGAGTCGGTGTGATGCCCCGGATCGTCGTTATCGATCTGTTCGAGCTGGATCTCCCGTTCCGCCACGCCTTTCGCCACGCCGCCGCGGAGCGCGCTTGCTCCGAGAGCCTCCTCGTCCGCTTCGTGACCGACAGCGGCCACGTCGGCTACGGCGAGGCGCTGCCACGCGCCTACGTGACAGGCGAGACGAGAAGCGCCGCGTTCGACTTGCTCGCGCACCGGATCCTTCCGCGCGTCCTCGGAACCAGCTTCGCTTCGTTCGCGGACGTGCATGACTTTCTTGCCCGTTGTGACGGCAAGGCACCCGAGGCGTGGGTCGACGCGCGAACGGCGCAGACGGCCGCCTGGTGCGCCGTCGATCTGGCGCTGCTCGACACTTTCGGACGCGCCTTCGAAATCGACCTGGGTCGAGGATTGCCGGGCGGCGAGGGGTCCGGACCGTGGCCGGAGGGTCTTCGCTACAGCTTGGTTCTCTCGGACGACCCGGGGCGACGGCGCTTGTTGACGCTCCTGAAGGCCCGGCTCTACGGCATCCGTAACGCAAAGATAAAGGTGAGCGGGCAATCGCCGGTTGGCGTTCGGCTCGCGCGTCGGGTCCTCGGGCCGCGGGCCCGGCTTCGCATCGACGCGAACATGGCCTGGAGTTACGGAGGGGCGCAACGCGCGATGGCGCTGGTCGACCGCCATGGCGTCGAGGCCTTCGAGCAGCCGCTGCGGGCCGACGATCTGGACGGGATGGCACACCTGACCGCTGACGGCCGCTCGGTGATCGCCGACGAAAGCGTCCACGACGCCGCCTCGCTGGAGCGGTTGATCGCCGCACGCGCCTGCACCGGCGTCAACGTTCGGATCGCCAAGTGCGGAGGCCTCGTCGCGTCGCTGGCGCGTTGCCGGCGCGCGCTCGCCGTCGGGCTGACGCTCCAGATCGGCTGTCAGGTGGGCGAGACGTCACTTCTATCGGCGGCACAGCTGGCTCTGGTGCGGACCGTTGGCCCTGGGATCTCCTACCTCGAAGGGTGTTACGGCGAACGGCTGCTCGCCGTCGATCCGGTGCGGCCGCTGTTGCAGTTCGGACGCGGCGGCCGACCACCCGCCGCGCCCAAAGGTCCGGGCTTCGGAACCGCGATCGATCGGCGCGCCATCGAACTTCACAGCGGCCGGCGGATCTCGCTCGGCGCGACCACGCCAGACCACCACGCGGAGGAGCTGCGATGACGACACGAGCAAAGTTGGTGTTCGACGTGATCGGACCGCCCACGCTCGCGCGGTTCAACGCCCGTTGCCAGCATCCGATGGCGGAGCAGGAGAAGTTGTTGCGCGCGCTCTTGCGCGAAAACGCCGAGACGGAGCTCGGTCGCCGCCACGGTTTCGCGTCGATCGAGACGTTCAGCCGCTTCCAGAAGCAGGTCCCGATCACCGAGTACGACGACATAGCGCCGTACGTCGAGGCGGCGCGGCACGGCCAGGTCGCGCAGCTGACGCGGGCGCGGCCGGTGTTCTACGCGATGACCAGCGGCACGACCGGGCCCGCGAAGTACATCCCCGTCACCGAGGCCAGCCGCCATGCCAAGGCGCGGCTGATGCGACTGTGGCTGTCGGGCCTGCTGCGCGATCACCCAACGATCGCCCAAGGCGTGGTGCTGCAGCCCGCGAGCCCCGAGGTCGAAGCGTACGCGCCCGACGGAACCCCGTGCGGCTCCGAGGCCGGACACGCCTACCGCAACATGCCGAAGGTTCTGCGCGGGATGTACCCGGTCCCCTATTCGGTCTGCGAGATCCCACACTACGATGCGCGCTACTACGCCTTGCTGCGTGTGGCGGCCATGCACGCGGTGAAGGTGATCGGCACGCCGAATCCAAGCACGATCCTGCTCATCGCCCGAGAGCTCGGGGCGCGGACCGAGCAGCTCGTCCGCGACGTCCGGGACGGGACGCTCGATGCGACGATGGAGATCCCGGCCGGGATTCGTCGCGAGATCGAGCGTCAACTACGCCCCGATCCGCGTCGCGCCGCGTTTCTCGAGCGCGCGGCCGCGGCGGGCGGCGGGCGGCTGATACCCCGGCACGTCTGGCCCGACATGGCGGTGCTGGCCTGCTGGAAGGGCGGCACGGTGCGGACGTACCTCGATCAGCTCGCGCCGTACTTTCCGGACGGGTTACCGCTGCGCGATCTCGGCTGGCTGGCGAGCGAGTGCCGCGGCTCCGTTCCGCTCTCCGACAACGGCGACAGCGGTCCGCTCGCCATCGCCACCAACGTCTACGAGTTCTTCCCGGCCGACGTCGAGCGCAAACCCGCGCCGACGGACCTCCTGACCGTTGACCAGCTGG
>DATMZL010000154.1:0-3994 GCA_035607075.1 Polyangia bacterium | reverse complement strand
CGGCATGGACGCGGTGCTGCTGGCCGCGGGCCTCGGTAGCCGCCTCGGCTCGCTGACGCAGCAGATCCCGAAGGCGCTGATCAGCGTCGGGGAACAGCCGCTGCTGGCGTACGCGGTGGACTTCGCGCGGGCGGCGGGCGCAAAGAACATCACGGTCGTCGGCGGGTTCGGCTTCGATCGCGTCGCCACCGAGGTGGCCCGGCTGAGGCTGCCCGTCCGGTTGATCGAGAACCGCGCGTTCCGCGACGGAAACCTGATCTCGCTGACCACCGCGCGCGCGTTCGTCGAGGCGTGCGACGAGTTCTTGCTCATGAACGTCGACCACATCTACCGGCCCGCCATCGCGGCGCTGGCGGCGGCGCCCGCGGACGACGTCACCGCGTTCGTCGACACGGACCGCACGCTGGGCGCCGACGACATGAAGGTCGAGCGCGACGCCGGTGGGCGCGTGCGCCGCATCAGCAAGACGCTGGACCGCTGGGACGCCGGCTACGTCGGCATGACGAAGGTGCCGCGCGTCGCCGCCGCCCGTTACTGGGCGACGGTCGACGCGGCGCTGGCCGCGGAGGGGCGCGCGATCCACGTCGAGCGCGTGCTCGCGCGCCTGGCCGACGCTGAAACGCCGCCCGCCTGTCGCGACATAAGCGGACATGGCTGGCTGGAGGTCGACCTTCCCGAGGAGCGCGATCACGCCGACGCGGCGATTCGTCGCGGCGGCTGGTTGTGACCGCCGAAACCGAACGCGCCGCCGACGCAGATTCGAAGGACGTCTCGCACGCGGCGCGTTCCGGCGCCATGCAGGCGTTGACCGCCGTCGCCCAGGCGCTGCTGCTGGTCACGCACGTGCTGCTGGCGCGCCTGTTCGGCCCCGCGGTGTTCGGCAGCTACCTGACCTGCCTCGCGATCATCGAAGCGCTGACGCGCGCCGGTCCGGGCGGCGCCGACAAGGGGATGCTCCGCTACGTCGCCGCGCACCGCGCGCGCGGCGAACCGGACCTGGTGCGCCGGGCGCTGGGCACAGGCCTGCGCCTGGCGTTCAGCATCGCGGGCACGCTGGCGGTGACGCTGATCGCGACGTCCTGGCTGATCGCGCGCGCTTACCACCAGCAGCCGCTGGCGGCGGCGCTGCGCCTGATGGCGCCGGCGGCGGTGTTCACGGCCTGCGTCTACGTGCTGGTCAACGCCAGCCTGGCCGCCAAGGTCACCTGGGCGAACCTCGTCGTGCGCGGCCTGGGCGAACCGCTCTTGCTGATGGCCGCCGGGCTGCTCGCGGCGCTGTTCGGGCGAACGCTGCTGCACCTCGCGGTCGCGCAGGTGCTCGCGGCGGCCGCGACCTTCACGCTCGCGTTGTTCGCGGTCGGCCGCGTGTTCGGGCGCGGCGAGATCGAGCGCGCCGCCCGAGCGCCGGGGTTGCCGGGGTTCGTCCGTTTCTCGATCCCGCTCGGCGTCGGCGAGCTGATGAACACGGTCCTGCAGCGCGCGGACATCTTCCTGCTGACGGCGTTCCTGGGTCCCAGCACGACGGCTGTCTACGCCGCCGCCGAGTTCATCAGCCGGGTCATCGGCAACCCGCGGTACATCTTCGACGGTGTCGCGGCGCCCGTCTTCTCCGAGGCGCTGCACCTCAATCAGCGCGAGCGCCTGCGCACCAACCTGCAGCTCATGACCCGGTGGGTCGCCACCGCGGCGGCGCCGATCGCCGTAACGGCGATGGCGCTGCGCCACGATCTGCTGGCGGCGTATGGTCCTGCCTTCCAGGCGGGCGCGACCGCGATCGTTTTACTCGCGGCCGGGCACCTGGTGAGCGCAACGTTGGGCCTGACCGGCTACATCATCCTGGTCGCCGGCCGCTCGCGTCTGGTGCTGGTCAACAACGTCGTCGGCGCGATCGCGAACGTCACGCTGGGCCGCATCCTGATCCCGCGCTTCGGCATGCTCGGGGCGGCGAGCGCCGCGCTCGCGAGCGTGATCCTGTTTCAGGGGCTTTACGTCGTGCAGGTCTTTCTGGCGCACAGGATTCTGCCGCTGAGCCGCGCGCTCCTGAAGCCGCTCGCGGCCGCCGCCGCGATGCTGGTGGTCGAGTTGTGGATCGTCCACCACATCGCGCATATGGCGCAGCGAATCCCGCTTGCCATCGTCGGCGGCTTGCTATCGTACCTGGGCGCACTGGTCGCGCTGGGTCTCGCCCCCGAGGATAAGCGCTTGCTCGCCGACATCTGGAATCGCGTCCGCCCGCGAGAGCGGTAGAGGGTCCACGTATGCCGCGGACGAAGGTGTTCTATTTCATCCCGAACCTCCAACAGGGGGGCGTGGAGGGCCAGATCCTCGAGCTCATAAACCGCCTGCCGCCGCGGTTCGAGCCGGTGCTGTGCGTCTATCACGGCGACAACGTCTTCTGGGACAAATGCCCGCCCGGCCAGCCCGCGCACGATCTCGGCGTGCGGCGCATGAACCTCGGCGCGCTCGACAAGCTGACCGACATCCTGCTCCGCGAGAAACCCGCCATCGTCCATTCGTACCGGGACAAGGCGAACTTCTGGGCGCGCTGGGCGGCCAGCCGCGCGGGCGTACCGATCACGATCACTGGGGTCCGCAACCGGATGATGGCGCTGCGGTACCTCGCGACGGAATGGTACCTGCAGCGCAAGAGCAGCGTGATCCTCGCCAACTCGATCGGCGTCAAGCACGAGCTGGTGCGCTGGGCGCGCGTACGCGACGACAAGGTGCGCGTCATCTACAACCTGCTCGACGTCGACTTCTTCAGGCCGCCGACAGCGGCCGAGCGCGCCGAGGCGCGGGCGCGCTGGCAGCTCGCACCCGACGCGCGCGCGCTGCTGTTGCCCGGGCGGATGGGCATCCAGAAGCACCAGCTGGGTCTGCTGGCGGCGATGCGCGCGCTGGCCCGGCGGGGAAAGTGGCCGAAACAAGCGGTTGTGATGTTCGCGGGGCGCGCGCGCGACAAGCTGACGAGCGCGCTGGTGCGGTGGTTCGCGCGCCAACCCGAGCTGGCGAACGCGGTTCGCTTGCTCGAGGCCGTGAAGGACATCCGCTCGCTTTACTGGGCATCCGATCTGCTGGTGATGCCGTCGCTGTACGAGGGGCTGGCGAACGCCGCGCTGGAAGGCTGCGCGACCGGCCTGCCCGCGATCCTATCGCACGCCGCCAACGTCGACGGCATCGTGCGCCCCGGCGAGACCGGCTGGGAGGTGGCGACGCTGCGCCACGCCCCGCTGGTGCGCGCGCTGGACGAAGCCCTCGCGACGCCGGCGGAACGGCTGGCCGAGATGGGTCGCGCCGGCCGCGCGCACGTGGCCGAACGCTTCGCGCCGCGGCCGGACCACGTACTGGATCAGATGGTCGCCGTCTACGACGAGCTGCTGAGCACGGTCGCCGCCGGCGCCACCGCGCGCGCGCCCGCGGGCATCGAAATCCACACCGCTGAAAGGTCGGGTTAGATTCGCATGGGAATGGAAAACGGCGACGCGCCCGGTAGCGGCCCACGCGTGCACTTGCCCGCGTGGACGCCCGAACAGATCACCAGCTTCTGGGACAACTATCAGTCGGTTCCACACTTCCAGACGCGCTGGTTCAGCCTGACGTGCGGCCCCGGCATCGTGGACTTCGCGGAGCGCCACGTCCCGAAGAGCGGCGTGATCCTCGACTACGGTTGCGGGCGCGGCGATCTGATGGAGATCCTGCTGGCGCGCGGGCGGCGCTGCATGGGCGCCGACTCGTCGCCGCAGAACGTCCTCAACACGCAGAAGCGGTTCTCGAGCCACGCCGGGTTCCTGGGCACCTTTCAGACGCCCAACCCGACGCTACCGACCCAGCCCGACACGGCCTTCGTGATCGAGGTGATCGAGCACATGCCGCGCACGGCGGCGGCCGACTTCCTGCGCGGCATCGGCGCGCTGTTGCCGGCGGGCGGGCACATCTTCGTGTCGTGCCCGAACCAGGAAGACATCGTCGCCGCCGAGGTGCTCTGCCCGGAATG
>DATMZL010000608.1:0-3441 GCA_035607075.1 Polyangia bacterium | reverse complement strand
CGAGCCGCGGCCACAACCGCTTGGCCAGGTTGGCGATCGGCAGGACGTTGCCGTCGGGGAGTTGCAACTTGCCGCTGCCGCGCTCGACGAGCGCGTCGATCTGGGCGCGGACGGCGGCGATCGCGGACTTCGACGGCAGCTTCTCGACGGGCACAGACGAAGCCGCGATCGCGTCGAGTGCAGCGCGGCTTTGCCGCGCGGAGCTCATCGCGGGGGGTTCGGGACCCTTTGAGGGTCTCGATTGAATAGACTCGTGTCCGACGACGGTGCTCGCGGCGACGTCGTCGCGCAGTCCCATGTAGATCGGCTCGCGCAGGATCCCTTCGTTGGTGATGCGGGCAAATTTCACTTCGGCCACCAGCTCGGGGCGCGTCCAGTGCGGTTTCTCTTCCGTCACCGGGCGCTTCTCGAACGGGCACTTCGGGATCTCCAGCGCGTCGAGCAGCCGCGCGACGCGTTCCAGCTCGGGGTCGGTGAAGCCACCGCCCGCGCGGCCGACGTAACGCAGGAGCCCGCTCGCCTCGCGCACGCCCAGGATCAGCGAGCCGATCTTGTGACGCGACCCGCGCGGCTCGGTCCAGCCGCCGACAAGAAACGAATCGCGCTGGACCAGCTTCAGCTTGCGCCATTCGCGCGAGCGCCGCCCCGGACGGTAAGGCGAGTTCGCCTCCTTGACGATCAGCCCCTCCCAGCCGCGCGCGCGGATCTCCGCGAGCAACGCCTCGCCGTCGCCGCGCACGTGCGTCGACAGCCGGATGACGGCGTCCAGCGCGGGCGCCAGCGCCGCCTCCAGGCGCCGGCGCCGTTCGACAAGCGGCAGCGAACACAGGTTCGCGCTGCCGTCGCGCAGCAGGTCGAACGCCACGAACGCGATCGGCTTCTTGGCGGCGCGCGCGACGATCTCGCGTTCGGCGGCCAGGTGAATGCGATCCTGGATGTGCTGGAAAGCGACGGGCGCGCCGTCGCTGTCGACCGCGACAAGCTCGCCGTCGAGCAACGCGGCGCCGGTGCGGCTGGCGCCCCAGATCGACAGCGCGTGCACGACCTCGGGGAACTGCGCCGTCTTGTCGTTGCCGGCACGTGAGGCGATGGCGACGTCGGCGCGCGGCTTCCCGGGCGCGGGCGTCACCGTGATCAGCGCGCGGATGCCATCGTACTTCGGTTCGTAGATGAGATTCGGATCGGAGAGGGGCGCGTCTTCTTGCAGTGCCAACATCGGCTGCATCGACACCCCGAGGCCCGCGTTACTTCGCGCCGCTGCCCGCCTGAAAGTCGACGACCTGTCCGGCGTGGATGCCGTAAAGCGCCGACAACCCGCCGCCGATCTCCAGAACGTACTGGCTGGGCGCCGGGACCTCGCGCGACGTCAGCGTCTTCGGTTCGGCGTTCTCGACGATGCCCGCGATGCGCCAGTCGGCGCCGATGAAGATCATGTCCAGCGGGATCAGCGTGTTCTTCATCCAGAACACCTGACGGCGCGGCGAATCGGAGATGAACAGCATGCCGGCGTCGGGATTCAGATGGTCGCGGAACATGAGGCCGCGCTCGTGCTCGGAGGGCGTGACCGCCAACTCCACCTTGAAAGGAACCCTGCGCGCGCCGGTGTCGATGGTGACCGTCGAGACAGTCGGCGTCGGCGTCCGCGCCGTCTTGCACGCGGGCAGCGGCGCCAGCGCGATGAACGCGACGAAAGAGAGGACGCAAAGCCGAAAACCGCGCATCGTCACCGACGAACGGTATCATCAAAACGTGACCCTTGGTCCGGATGCCACCCCGCTCGCCGACTGGCGCGTGCTGGTGACCCGGCCCGCCGACCAGGCTGCGTCCTTGATCGCCGCGCTGCGTGCGGCCGGCGCCGAACCGATCGCGTACCCGACGATCGCGGTCGCGCCACCGCCCAGCTGGGACGCGTTCGATCGCGCGGTGACCGACGCCGCCGCTTACGGTTGGGTCGTACTCACCAGCCCGTCCGCGGTTCGGCTGGCGTGTGCGCGCGCGCGGGAGATCGGCGGCTGGGCTGCGCTGGTCGGGGCGCGCATCGCGGCGGTGGGCCCCGCGACGGCCCGCGCACTCGCGATCGAGGGACTGGCCGCTGAGATCGTCCCCGCCGACGACGAGCAGCGACAGGAGGGGCTGGTGGCGGCGCTCGCCCTGGAGCCTACCGGCACGCGCGTGCTGTTTCCCCAGGCAGTCGGCGGGCGCGAGCTGCTGCGCGGCGCGCTCGAAGCGCGCGGCCTGGTCGTCGACGTGGTTCCGGTATCGGCGACGGTCGCGATCGCGGATCTGCCGCCGCTGCCGTCGTTCGACGCGGCGACGTTCGCCAGCCCGTCCGCGCTGCGCGCGTTCCTTGCGCGCTGGGGGACCGCGCCGCTCACCGACGCGCCCGTCGCGGTGATCGGGCCGACCACCGCGGAGGCCGCCCGAGCGGCCGGGTTACCCGCGGCTGCAGTCGCCGCGTCACCGACGCCCGAGGGGCTCGTCGCGGCACTGATCGTGGCGAGGCGCGACCGCCAGGGTTAGGCCCGCTGCTCTCTCGCGCGAAGCGCCAGTGTGCAGCTGTCACCTGGATGTTCTAAGCTCTCCGTCGCGATGTCCTTTCCGGAGACCCGCCCCCGACGCCTGCGACGCACGCCCGCGCTGCGGCGCATGGTGCGCGAGACGACGCTCGCGCCCGACAACTTCATCTACCCGCTGTTCGTCGGCCCGGGGAAGGGCGTCAAGCGCGAGATCTCGTCGCTGCCCGGCCAGTTTCACTTCTCCGCCGACGAGGTCGTGCGTGAGGCGGAAGAGATCGCGAAGCTCGGCATCCCGTCGGTGATCCTGTTCGGCCTGCCCGAGAAGAAGGACGAGGTTGGCAGCGAGGCGTGGCACGAGGGCGGCGTCGTCCAGCGCGCGCTCAAGGCGATCAAGAAGGCGGTGCCCGAGCTGGTACTGGCTGTCGACGCCTGCTTCTGCGAGTACACGACGCACGGCCACTGCGGCGTCGTCGTCGAAGGCGAGATAGACAACGACGCGACGCTGGAAAACCTGGGACGCACGGCGCTGTCGTACGCGCGCGCGGGCGCCGACCTCGTGGCGCCGTCGGGGATGATGGACGGCTTCGTCGGCTTCCTGCGCGATTCGCTGGACGAGGACGGCTTCGAGAAGGTCGGCCTGCTCGCGTACTCGGCGAAGTTCGCGTCGGGTTACTACGGCCCGTTCCGGACCGCGGTCGATTCGACGCCGGCGTTCGGTGACCGCGCCGGCTACCAGATGGATCCGGCCAACGTGCGCGGGGCGATGCGCGAGCTGGCGCTGGACGTCGAGGAGGGCGCGGACATCGTGATGGTGAAACCGGCGCTCGCCTACCTGGACGTCATCGCCGAGGCCCGCAGCGAGTTCGACCTGCCGATCGCTGCGTACAACGTGTCGGGCGAGTACGCGATGCTGAAGGCGGCCGCC
>DATMZL010001700.1:0-5564 GCA_035607075.1 Polyangia bacterium | reverse complement strand
GGGCCCGCCGATGCCGCCAGGGCCGACGCCGGCCGTGCCGCCATGGACACCGATCGAGCCATGACAGCAGGCGATCAAGAACGGAAGGACGATCACCGCCACGTCGAAGGACATCAGACGCCGCATGGCGAACATTTTACGCCCACGCGCGTTCTTCTCGTCGCATTCGATGAATCTCAGCCGTCGATATTCATGGTTCGAAGGTGTCACGACGCGCGGATCGATCCGCTTGTAAGAAAGGTCAGCCGCTGAGACTCTGCGCGGCTCTGCACGGGAGGATCTGATGACGCGAAGGTGGGCACGTAAACGCTGGCTGGTGCTGTCGATCGTGTGTGGTCTGGGTACCGGGGGGTGCCTCTCACCGTCACGCGGCAGCGATCCGATCGGGACGGTTCGCGGCGCGCTGACCGGCGACTTCCAGGAAAGCGGCGGCCAGGTCGTGATGGAGGCCGAGCACTTCACCGCCAACGTCGCGCAGGGCGGGCACAGTTGGGCATCTGAGTCAGACGCCAACGCGTCGGGCGCGCAGGCGATGCGGTCGACGCCCGACAGCGGCACCGCCGTCGACACCGGCTTCGTCACGGGTAGCCCGCGGCTCGACTTTCGCGTGCTGTTCGCGACCACCGGCACGTACCAGGTCTGGGTGCGTGGCCGCGCCGGCGGCTCGGCGGTCGGCACCAGCGACTCGGTGCACGCGGGCGTCGACGGCGCCGCTGTCGCCACCTCGGATCGCATCAACGGCTTTACGGCCAGCTTCGGCTGGACGCGCGGCACGCTCGACGGCGTCAACGCCACGATGTCGATCTCGACGACGGGCGTTCACACGATCAACCTGTGGATGCGCGAGGACGGTTTCGTCGCCGACAAGGTGCTGCTGACGACGAACGCGGCGTTCACGCCGACCGGCACGGGCCCGGCGGAGAGCCCGCGCGAGGGCGGCACCGGTGGGACGGGCGGCGGCGGCACCGGTGGGACGGGCGGTGGTGGCACCGGCGGTGGCGGCACGGGCGGCACCGGCGGCTCGGGCGGCACGCCGCCCTACAAGGATCCCAGCCTGCCGGTGGTGACGCGCGTCGCCGATCTGCTCGGGCGGATGACGCTCGACGAGAAGATCGGACAGATGACCCAGAGCGAGCAGCAGACCAGCGCGCCCGCGGACGTGACGTCGTTGTTCATCGGGTCGGTGCTGAGCGGCGCCGACTCGTCGCTGGGGTCGCCGACGGCGGCGGCGTGGGCCGATCTGATCGACGGCTATCAGACGGGCGCGCTCGCGACGCGTCTCCAGATTCCGATGATCTACGGCATGGACTGCGTCCACGGCCACGCCAAGGTGATCGGCGCGACGGTGTTCCCGCACAACATCGGCCTGGGCGCCACGCGCGATCCGGCCCTGGTGCAGCAGGCGGGCGCGATCACCGCGCAAGAGATGACAGCGACCGGCGTGCAGTGGACGTTCGCGCCCGCGCTTTCTGTCACGCGCGATCAACGCTGGGGCCGCGCCTACGAGAGCTTCGGCGAAGATCCGGCGCTGGTCACGTCGATGACGACGGCGGTGAGCGGCCTGCAGGGCGGCGGGCTCAGCCTGCCGGACACGGTGCTCGCGACCGCGAAGCACTTCGTCGGCGACGGCGGTGCGGTGTTCGGCACGGGCAACAACCCGGGCGGCACGCAAATCGATCGCGGCGATGACCAGATGACCGACGCGGCGTTGCGCGCGATCCACCTCGCGCCGTACAGCAGCGCGATCACGCGCGGCGTGGGATCGGTCATGGCGTCGTTCAGCAGCGTGAACGGCCTGAAGATGCACGCCAACTCGCAGTACCTGACCACGGTGCTGAAGGGGGAGCTCGGGTTCTCGGGCTTCGTCGTCTCCGACTGGCAGGCGATCGATCAGCTGACCGGCACGTTCGCCGACAAGGTGCGGACGTCCGTGAACGCGGGCGTCGACATGTTCATGATGCCGGACTCGTACCGGACGTTCATCAGCACGCTGCGCGACGAGGTGAACGCCGGCCGCGTCACGCAGACGCGCATCGACGACGCCGTTCGCCGCATCCTGACCAAGAAGTTCGAGCTGGGCCTGTTCGAGGCGCCGATGGCGAACCGCAGCGGCGCCGCGCAGATCGGTTCGACGGCGCACCGGAACGTCGCTCGCCAGGCGGTGCGCGAATCGCTGGTGCTGCTCAAGAACACCAGCAACTTCCTGCCGCTGTCGCCGACGACGACCGTGTGCGTGACCGGCAACGGCGGCGACAACCTGCGCGCGCAGATGGGCGCCTGGACGCTCGGCTGGCAGCAGCCGCTGATCACGCCGGTGGGCACGTCGATTCTCCAGGGCATCACGCAGGTGGTGGGTGCGGCGCGCGTCGTCAGCAGCGGCTGCCAGGTCGGGATCCGCGTCGTGTCGGAGACGCTGCAGTCGTACGCGGAATGGATGGGCGACGACACCGATCCGGATCACGACGGCAGCGGCACCTGCACGGCGACCAACGGCTGCGTCGTCGTGGTGCTCGGCGGCCGCCCGCTCGACATCCAGGGCTTCGTCGCCGACGCGAACACGAAGGCGATCGTGATGGCGTGGTACCCGGGCAGCGAAGGCCTGGGCGTCGCCGAGGTGCTTTACGGCGTGAACGGCGCGAACTTCACCGGCAAGCTGCCGGTCACGTGGAAGGTCGACGCGACCGAGACGCCGGTCCTCTGGTGCGACGCGAACGTCGCGAACACTTGCGCCGACGTCGGGGATCACTACAGCAACACGGCCAGCCCGCCCGCCACAGTCCTGTTCCCGTACGGATTCGGGCTGTCGTACGGGCCGCCGAACGTCCCACCGACTGCCAGCGTCACCGCGCCGATGAACGGCGCGTCGGTCGTCGCGGGCAGCACCATCACGGTGTCGGCGAACGCGGCGGACAGCGACGGCATGGTGTCGTCGGTGACGTTTCTCGACGGCGCGACGCAGATCGGGAGCCCCGACACGACGTCGCCCTACAGCTTGAGCTGGACGGTGCCGGCGGCACCGGGCAGCCACTCGCTGACCGCGCGCGCGACAGACAACGGCGGGGCGAGCACCACGTCGGCGGCGGTGAGCGTCACCGCGACCGCCAGCTGCACCGACACGTTCAAGAACGGCAGCGAGACCGACGTCGACTGCGGCGGCTCGTGCACGACGAAGTGCGCGAACGGCCGGACCTGCGCGGTCAACGCCGACTGCCAGAGCGGCAACTGCGTCTCGGGCGTCTGCTCGGCGGTCTCGAACGTTCCGCCGACGGTCAGCATCACGGCGCCGCTGAACAACGCGTCGGTGGTCGCCGGCAGCACGATCACGGTGTCCGCGAACGCGGCGGACAGCGACGGCACGGTATCGTCCGTGACGTTCTTCGATGGCGCGACGCAGATCGGAAGCCCGGACACGACGTCGCCCTACAGCGTGAGCTGGACGGTACCGGTCGCGGCGGGCAACCATTCGTTGACCGCGCGCGCGCTCGACAACGGCGGCGCGACGACGACCTCGACGGCGGTGACGGTCACCGCCACGTCGACCTGCAGCGACGGCGTGCAGAACGGCACGGAGACGGGCATCGACTGCGGTGGCTCGTGCCCGGCGTGCTCGGGCAGCTCGCCATGCAGTGGTCTGTGTACGAGCCCGATCATCTTCACCAGTACGAACTTCAACTCGGGGAACCTCGGTACGGCGGCAACTTGCCACCAGACGGTCGCGAGCATCAACGGCGGCAATTGCGGCAACTTCGCCGCCGGCCGTACGTTCAGCATCAACAACACGTTGGTCAGCTGCACCGGTGGCAACTGGTCGCCGCTGCCCGCGAAGCGCAACGGCGGCTACTGCTTCCAGGCGACCGCGGGGGACTTCCCCTGGGCGTTCTTCGTCACGTTCTGACATCGGGTTCCTCTCAGGGTTCCCGAGCGATCGCGTGAGGAGCCGGCGAGCTTTGCTCGCCGCGTATCATCGCGGGAGGGTTCGGGAACCCTCTCAGGGGTCCCGACTCAATTGACGCGCGCACATCCAGTCCTATCCTTGCGCGCATGGCGGACACGGCATCACTGAGGGACGTCGCGCGGGTCACCGTCGATGACTTCTGCAAGGGCCGCGAGGCCATCGGTTCCGCGCTCGCACGCGAGCTGGCGACGGCAATCGAGCTGGCGCTGCTGACCGCGGTTCGCGGCGAGCGCCGCGCGTGCGTCGCCGAGTGCAGCCGGCGGGCCGAGCTGTGGGAGCGAGCCGGGGATCGCCCCGGCGCGCCCGAGCTCGTCCGGCAGGAAGCCGAGAACCGCGCGAACGAAGCGCGCTACCTTGCCGATCTCATCGCCACGCGTTCATGAACGCGATCGGCGCGCGCGAGGACGGGCGAGGCGCGGCGCCGCGCCCGAGGATCGCGGAGTTCCTTTGGTAAGCACGTGCTCCTCGACGCCGTCGTGGACGCGCAACGTCGTGCGCAACGGGAAGCGCGCGCCGCCCGCGCGCGCCCAGGCCTTGCGAAACCAGCGGACCAGGGGCGCCTCCAGCTCTTCGAGCTCGACGTCCGCGAACCGCAGACCTTTGGACAGCGCGGGACGGACGTCGCCGAGCAGCACGGCGCCGTCGCGCTCGACGCTGAACTGGTTTCCCTTCCCGTCCATCTCGTAGACGAGGAAGCGCGATTGCCGGCCGTCGAAGTGAAGCTCGACGTCGAGCGCGGGCACCATCGGATTGAAACGCCGCTGCAGGACCCGACGGCGGATGTCGCGCGCCGCGGCCGGCAAGAGGCGTTCGAGCTGCGCGGCGAGCGTCAATCGGGACTTTGGCATGCGAGGACTGTAGAGCACATCTCAGAAATAGCTGCACACCCGCGTTTCGCGCGGGAGCAGCTACTGCTTGTGACTGGCGCCTGACGTAGTATCGCGCCGTGACGGCTCCCAACCCGCGCGTCGCGATCTTCGGCGCGACGTCCGCGATCGCCGCCGAGATGGCGCGCCTCTACGCCGCGCGTGGCGCGCGTCTGTTCCTGGTCGGGCGCGACCCCGCGAAGCTGCGCGCGCTTGTCGAGGCGCGCGGCGCCGCGTTGGCGGGCTTCCGCGAGGTCGACCTGACTGCGCCGGGCGCTGCCGGCGCCGCCGTGTCGGCGGCCGTCGAAGCGCTGGGCGGCCAGCTCGACGTCGCGGTGATCGCGCACGGCTGGCTGGGCGATCAGCTCGCCAGCGAACGCGACGTCGGAGAAGCGGAGCGGATCATCGCGACCAACTTCGTGTCGGTGGTCGCGCTGCTGGTACCGCTCGCAAACCACTTCGAGGAGGCCGGCGCCGGCAACATCGCCGTGCTCGCGTCGGTTGCCGGCGACCGGGGCCGTCCGCGCAACTACACCTACGGCGCCGCGAAGGGCGCGCTCAATCTCTATTTGCAAGGCGTGCGCACGCGCCTATGGCCGCGCGGCGTCGGCGTTCACACGCTGATCCTCGGGCCCGTCGACACACCGATGACCACGACGCACAAGAAGAACATCCTGTTCGTCGGCGCCGCCCGCGCCGCCGCCGACATCGTCGCCGCGATCGACGCGGGCCGCGCCGAGGCC
>DATMZL010000122.1:0-3421 GCA_035607075.1 Polyangia bacterium | reverse complement strand
GCCCCGCGGCCAGGGCGGGTGTCGCCTCTCCACCGGCGGCCGCCACCGCGAACGCGCCCTTCCAGTACGTCAGCAGGCGCGCGGTCAGCGTCGGCCCCTGCATCACCAGAACCGCGATCGCAGCGGTCACGGCGGCCGCCGAGAGCGCATCGCGGCTAACGGCGACCTCGCCCCGACGCCGCGCCTCCTCGAGGCGCTTCGGCGTCGGTTCTTCGGTGCGCTCGGAAGCCATGCGGCGTTCCGGCGCGCGCTACTTCTTCGGCGGCGCGGGCGGCGGAGGAGGCGGCGGCGACGGCGCCGCGCCGGGCTTCGCGCCCGGTCCCGCACCCGCGCCCGGCCCACCGGCGCCCGCCGCGGCGCCCATCATCTGCTGCATCAGCGCCGCCTGGTCGTACGGCTTTGCGGGCTTCGTGATCACCTGCTTCGCGTCCTTGCCGAGGCTCGCCAGCTCGAACTTCATCTTGCCCTGAATCTGCGGGTTGTTCTTCTGCTCGAGCTCCAGCTTCACCAGGCCGAACGGAGGCACGGTGTCGCTCACCCAGTAGTCGATCTTTTCGCCCTGCGGGGTCTTGTCGCGATAGTGCTTGGTCTTGTACGACCCGGCCGCGACCTTGATTGTCTCCGGCCCGAGAAGGCCCTTGGCCGTCGGCTTGGTGAACGGTTTACCGCCCTGCATCTCGGCGGGCATCTCCATCGGATCGCCGGCGCCGAGCTGCATCACCGTCTTCTTGACGGCGCCTTCCGTGCCCGGCCCCATCGTCATCTGAACGACCATCTTGCCGGCCGCGGCCATCATCCCGCCTTCGATGGATGTTTCGACGACGTTCGCGGTCGCGCTCTTGTTGACGAGCGCGAGGCGCATCTTCATCGGCGGCAGCTGGCCCATCACCATCGAGTACTCGGCCCAGCTTCCGGCCGGGACCTTCGCCAGGTCCATCGCCATCGGCATCGGCGGCCCAGCGCCGGGCTGCTGTGCAGACGCGACGGCAGGAACGCCGACCGAAATGATCAACCCAAGCGCGACACCGATACGCAGCATGAACGCTCCCTTCGAGGTGCGCGGAGTGTACCAGAGGATGCGTGTCACGCCCGGGGCGCGTGCGGCCGCAAGCCGCGCGCGAAAACCCCCAGACCGCCCGCGATCAGTCCGAACATCACGATCGTCCCCCACAGCGTGGTGGGCCGGAAGTAGACGTCCAGGTTCATCAGCACGCCCACGAGGATCAGCGCCACGCCCGCGACCGTCAGCAGCCAGCCCAGCACAGAGCGCCCGTTGAAGAACAGCACGCCGATTCCGCCCAGCAGCGGGATCAGGGTTAACCCGAAGCTGGTCCCCGGGCTGCCGAAGAAACGCCAGAACGACGTGTGTACCGTAACGTGATCGAACACGATGTACACGCCGACGATCACCATCAGCAGGCCGACGAGCACCTCGACCACGCCGCCCGGCGTGCCGCCCGGGCCCTCGAACTTTTTCTTCCCGCCGAAGCTCGCTCCCGTCTCCGTCATCGTGCCAGTCTACAGCTAGATCCCGACGCCGACCTTGAAGGACCAGGTGTCGACGAAGACGCTGGTGAACATCTGGCGCTTCGCGAAACCGTTGATGGGCCGCAGGTAACCGAGCGCGAAGCTCAGGTAGCCGGTGCGCGCGACGTAGACCTCGACGCCCGCGTCGGCGCCGAATTGCCAGAACGCGGTCGGGATCGAGCGTTCGAACTGCAGCCGGCGCATGTAGCCGACGCCCGTGAAACCTTCCGCGAACGGCACGACGCGCCCGAGATCGCGGTACTGCAAACCCAGCGACACCGTCTGCGTGGCGAAGTAGTCGCCGTCCGCGAGCCACTTCCCCGACTGCCACCCGAACGCCGACGTCAGGCCGATGCGGACCGTCCGCGACACGGGATAGACGTCGACCGAGAAGGCGTTGAACGTCTCGGACGACGCGACGCCGTTGGGCGTGGTCGAGGCGCCGAGCTGGACGAAGTCGAAGCGTCGCAAGGAGAGCTTCAGCCGCGGTAGCTCGGGCTGGAAACGGTCTTCGGCGGGCGGCGTGTAGGAACGCTCGATCGCGGGGACGCCGCCAGCTTCGCCTTCATCTGAAACGGGGCGCGCAGGCGCCAGCGGAGCGACGGGCGTCGCGACCACCACCGGTTTCGGTCGGGACGCAGACGCAGGCGCGGTCGTGGGCACGGGCCTCGGCGCGGGCGCGGCGACGGTCGCCGGCCGGGGCGCGGCGGGTGGCGTGGGCGCAGGCACGGGCGCGGCCGGAGCGCTCGGCCGCGGTGCCGGTGGGACGGTGATCCGCGTGCCCAGACGGCGCGACACCTTGGGATCGTCGATCGCGTCGTCGTCCGCAGGCGACTGCGTGCGCGCCGCCGGCGGAGCGGGCGGCGGCTGAACGGGCTGCGGCGGCCGCGCAGGCGTGACGGGCGCAGCAAGCGGTGGCGCCGCCACGGGCGGCGGCTGCGGGCGGGCGACAGGCGGCGCGGGCGGCTGAACGGGCTCGGGCGGCCGCGCAGGTGCGACGGGCGGTGGCGCGGGCGCCCGCGGCGCGGGGGGCGGCGGCGCGGGGACCGCGGGCGTCTCCGACGGCACGAAAGGCGGCGGCGCGAGCTGCGCGCGCGCGACCGGGACGCCGACGACCGTCGACAGGACCAATCCCAGCGCCGTTGCCGCCTTCAGCATCGCCATTATTTAGCCCTGAAGCTCGCGATCATCTGGCCGATCATCGGGTCGTCGGTGATCTCTTGCTGGGCGGTGAAGTGCAGCCGAAATGTCGGCGTTCCCGGCCCTGCCAGGAAGGCGTCGCGGTGGAACACGTCGACTTCTTCCTGCCATGCCATCTCGACGCCGCTGGAACCGGAGGCGTTGCTGATGGGCCCCTGCGGCTCGACGCTGCTGCCCCCGGGCAGCGAGCCTTTCACCTCCGCGATCGCCGCCGCTGGATCTCCCGTCACCTTCGACATCTGCAGGCTAAAAAGCGCCTGCCCCAGGATCACGTTCAGGTCGGTGGTGACGGTGGCGTCGGGCGGCGGGACGACCGAGAACGTCATCTGGAAATCGCTGTACTTGACGAGGAAGGGCGGGAGCCAGGGCGGCTGCAGCAGCCGGAGCTCGAACGCGCCGCCCGGGTCCTGGTAGAGGATTGTCCCCGGGAACTCCGCGGTGCTCGCGTCGATGTCGCCGCAGCCCGCCGTCGAGCCGACCGCGAGCGCACATACGAACAGCGCCGTAAGGGCACGCATGGATCGATGATCCTAACGTCAACCGCGCAAGGCGGCTACCGCTTGTGCAAACATCCTGAACCAGCTCAAGAATCCGCCGGCGAAGGCGTTTTGTAACAATCCGAGACCGAGGAGGACCACCCCGACGGCCAGCAACCCCTTGAGGGGCAAACCGAGGAAATACACGGGTACAGATG
>DATMZL010001566.1:0-2457 GCA_035607075.1 Polyangia bacterium | reverse complement strand
CGTCGGCGCGTTGATGGCGCGCCTCGCGGCGCGCGAGCGCCCGCGCCAGCTGGTGCTGATCGGAAGCCCGCACGGGGATCCCGCGCCGCTGGCCGCGCTCGCGCGCGATCTCGCCGCCGCCGGCGCGAACGTGGTCGCGAGCGCCGACGCCGCGCTGGTCGGCGACTGCGAGCTGGTGCTCTCGGCGACCGGCGCGGCGCGGCCCGTGCTCGACGCGCTGTCGCTCGCGGCCGGCACGATCGTCTGCGACGTCGCCCGCCCGCACGACGCCGGACCGGTCGTCCGCGGCCGCACGGATCTCACGGTGATCGACGGCGGGCTGATCGCGCTGCCCGATCGCGCGCTGACGTTCGGCCCCGGCAACCTGCAAGGTCTGCCGCCGGGCATCGCGCTCGCTTGCCTGTCGGAGACGATCCTCCACGCGCTGGAAGGGACGCGCGTCGATTTCGGCGTCGGCGACGACGTTCCCGTCGAGCACGCGGACCGCGCGCTGGCGATGTGCCGCCGTCACGGCTTCCAGGTGGCGCCGCCCGGCGCGATCCGGTTCGGCGAAGAACGCGCGCAGGGCGGAGGGGCGCGATGACCGTCGTCGCGCAGGCGCAGGACCGGCTGGGGCAGGCGCTCGCCTGCTTCGTCGACGCATACCAGTCGCGTCCCGAGCTGGTGGCGGAACAGCGGGGCTGGAGCCCGATCATCGTGCTCGCTGCCAGCGACGCCGATGCGCGCGTCGTGGTTTCGCTGGAGGACGGCCGCGTCGCGCGGGTCGGCGGCGCGGCGAAGGTCCCGACGCTGGAGGTGACGGCCGGTCTCGACATCCTGTGCGACGTGCTGATGCTGCGCCGCGATCCGAACGAACCTTACTTGTTCGGGGAGCTGTCGGTGCTGGGCGCCGAGGCGGACTTCGTGCGCCTCGACTACATCGTGAGCCGGCTATGCCCGCAGTGAACAACGCAGAGCGGCCGGGACCGATCACACTGGTCGCCACCGGCTGCGGCACCGCGATTGCCTGCGTTTGCGCGCTGGGCCTCGGCGAGATCGAGCGGCGTCTGGGCGGCGTCTGGTCCGTCGTCGCGGTCGGGGTCGCGGCGCTGCTGTGCGCGGCGCTGGCGCGCGCGCTCGGGCGGCTGACCGCCGTGGTCCCGAGCGGCGCCGGCCTGCTCGCGTTCCTGTCGCGCGGCCTCGGGCGGCGCTGGGCTCTCGTGCTCATGCTGCCGTACGTCGCGCTGGTGCTGGCGCTGGTGGCCGTCGAGGCGCGCATCGTCGGCGCGGTGAACGCGCGTCTGTTCGCGATTCCGCCGGCGGTAGGCGCGCTGGCGTTCGTGGTTTTCACGTGGGCGGTCGCGCGCAGCGGCGTCCGTCCCGGCCTGCGCGCGCAGGCGGCCGCGACGGGCGCGCTGGTGATCGGCTTCTCGGCGCTCGCGGTCGGCGCCGTCGTCGCGGCGGCGCGCCGGCCGGATTTCGCGGCGCACCTGCTCCCGGCGCCGCCGTCGCTGATGGCGATGCTCGGCGGGGTCGGCCAGGCGCTGTTCCTGTTCATGGGCTTCGAGCTGGTGACGAACCAGGTCGAGCTGGTTCGGGCGCCCGGGCCGATCGCGTCGGCGCTGTCGCGCAGCGTCCGGCTGCTCGCCGTTTTCTATGCGCTGGCGGCGCTCGGGTTCTCGACGCTGGCGCCCGAGGCCGGCGGTTCGGGCCTGGCCGGCGACGGGTGGCTCACCCCGCAGCTCGGGCTGGGATCCGCGAGCGGCAACCCGCTCGGCGCGGCTGCGATCGGGATCCTCTGCCTGCTCGCCTCGTTCACGTCGTTCAACGGCGCGCTGCTGACGCTGTCGCGGCTCGTCTACGCGCTGGCGTCGCAGGGCATGCTTCCCCGCCGCCTCGCGCGCATGGACGCGCGCCGCATGGTTCCGCCGAATGCCTTGGCCGCGCTGCTCGCCGCGGTCGTCGCGCTGACGTTCCTGCTGTCGACGCACGCGCTCATCAACGCCGTGCTCGCGGGTTCGGCCGCCGCCGCCGGGCTGGTCTGGGCGGCGGCGGTCGCCGTGCGCGAGCGCCCGCCCTTCGTCGAGCCCGGACGCCCGCGCCGCCGCCAGATCGCGGCGTTCGCGCTGGCTGTGCTCTTCCTCGTCTTCGGCGTCAGCGCGCTCGCCGAGGGCGTCGTCGGGACGTCACCTGCGCGCGTGGAGGTTGCCCTTGCCCATTGACATGAGCGTCGCGCGCTGGACGCGCGACGTGGCGGTGACGCAGTGGAACCGCGACGACGGCGCGCTCGCGTCGATCGGCGGCGTCCTTCCCGAGGCCATCGCCGGGGAGCGCGCGCTCGGCGAGGTCCATCGCCTCGACCTGTCGCTGTTCGTCGTGTTCGAGGAGGTCGCGCTCCGGGTGTCAGGCGCGCTGGCGCGCAGCGCGCCCTCGCGCGACGCGCTCACCTTCGCCGCGCAGCAGACGCTGGACGAGGCC
>DATMZL010000203.1:0-4791 GCA_035607075.1 Polyangia bacterium | reverse complement strand
GGCGGAACGATCCGTCGGACTCGTCGGCCTCGGCGACCAGGATCTCGCCGCTGCCGAGCCGGGCGTTCGAGCCGAACGCGCGCGCCTTGCCGCCGATGACCGCGGTGGGATCCAGCTGCGCTTCGGCGAGGATCGCCGCGATCATCGTCGTCGTCGTCGTCTTGCCGTGGCTGCCCGCGACCGCGACGCCTTCCTTGACGCGCATCAGCTCGCCCAGCATCTCGGCGCGGGGGATGACCGGGATGCCGCGCGCGCGGGCGGTGGCGATCTCCGGGTTGTCGGGGCGGACCGCGCTGGACACCACGACAACGTCTGCGCGCGACACGTTCTCCGAGCGGTGGCCGATGCTGATCCCCGCGCCCAGGTTGGTGAGGCGGCGGGTGGCGTCGGTCTCGCGCACGTCGGATCCCGTCACCGGGTAGCCGAGGTTCAGCAGCACCTCGGCGATCCCGGACATGCCGATGCCGCCGATGCCGACGAAATGGATGGCGACGTTACGTTTTCCGAACACGAGAACCTGATGTTCTAACTGGAACCTTCGCGGCGTACCAGAGTTCGTCGTCGCGCCAGCGAATCGATGACAGGATGCCGGCGCGATGATCGGTCCGGCGATCAGAATCGGCGCCGTCGCGGCGCCCGATATCCGATTCAAATGGGTGGGCGCCGGCGTGCCGATGCACTTTGCCGGATTCACGAACCTGGGGACGACGTCCGGGAGCTACACGCAGAAAGGGCCGCTGGGCGTCACGCCGCTGCTGCTGAGCGGCGAGGCGTCCTCGGACTGGCGCCTGTTCTCGGTCCCGAATCTGGAACCGATGATCGCCACCGCCACCGCCAACCCCTTGCCGGGTATCGACCCCGATCTCGCCCGGGCCGCGAATCCCGATGGCATCTACCAGGCGTTGCTGAGCGGCTCGGAGAGCGGGGGCACGTATCTCCCGACGTCGCGCACGTCGGTGACCGCTGCCGATTTCCCCGCCTGGGTGGCGTCCGAGGGAGCGGCTGGCAAGGTGGTCACCGCTCTCTGTCCTACGAACGAGGGTCTCTACGCGACCGCGTTCGGGCGCACCGGCGACGACACGATCTACGAAACGCAAGTCATCACCGCCACGCTCGATCAGCTGGTTTCGCCGCTGGAGGGCCTCGCGGCGAACGGGTACGTGGTGACGGCGCTCGGCCGCGGTGACGGCGCCCTCGACGGCGCCGGCAGTTTCGTTGCCGTCGGCACGCGGCTCGCCGGTCAGACCGCCGCGCGAAACTTGAAGGTCGTCGACCAACCCTGCGTGGCCGGAGCGGGTACGCCCGGCGTGCCCGAGCAGTCGTTCTTCGACGACGGCTATGCGTCGGTCGGCGTGATCTTCCACGACCCGAACCGCAGCTGCAACGGCGAGGCCGCCTGGCTTTTCATCGGCGAACGCTGAGACGGAGCGGGCGCGGGCTAGACCCCGTTGCACATGCTGGGCGCGCCGCACGCGCCCGGCGGGGCGCCGGCGGTCGTGGGGGCGCCGACGCAGTTGCCGCTCGCGCACTCGAGGTCGACAGTGCACGCCATGCCGTTCGCCTTGGGAACCGCGCAGGTCGTCGGCAGGCCGGAGGGATCCAGCGCGCAGTACAGCTCCTGCCGGCAGGTGGTCGACGCGCACGACTCCCCGGCCGCGGCCCGCGCGACGCAGACGCCGCTGCCCGTGCTCGGGGGACAGGTCCCGTCCCGGCATTCGCCGCTGCGCGAGCAGGCGCCGCCGGGCGCGATTGTCCCGCGAAGGATCTGGAGGCAATCGGGAAACCGCCGGAGGCTCTCATCCGCGCCCCACTCGCTGCAGGGGAGCGCCGTGACGGTGTCGAGGCAAGCGCGCGCTTTGCGGCCGTCATAGATGGTGGTCCCCGTCGCGACGCCGGTCTGGTCGCCGGTGAGGTCGCTCATGAGGTCCGCGCTCACGGCGCTCCGGCACTGCGCTTCGTCGCCCCCAACGCTCTGCAGCTCGACGGCGTCGCAGCAGATGAAGGCCTTGCGGCAGAAGACCTTCGCGAACTCGTCGGCGAGCTGGTCGAACGGGATCGCGGAGCCGCTGCCGCTCGGGCCGCAACCAGACGCGGCAAGCAGCACGAACGAGAGCAGGGGGCGCCGCATCAGGGGATTGTGAAACGTGGGCGCGTGTCTGGGCAAGTGATCGCTATCGCGTTAGCCGCTCCGGCGCGCGATGGCGGTCAGCTCGGCGACGATGTCGCGGGTGGCGCTGGCGCGGGCGAGCGTCCCCATGGCGGCGGCCATCGCGGCGCGACGGGCCGGGTCCCGCAGGATCTCGTCGACCAGATCGCCGAGGCGCGTCGCCGACGCGTCCGCTTGCGGCAGGAGAACCGCGGCGCCGGCGCGCTCGAACGCCAGCGCGTTCATGGTCTGGTGATCGTCGGCGGCGGTGGGCAGCGGGATGAGGATCGCCGGCCGCCGCATGATCGCCAGCTCCGCCAGCGTCAGTGCGCCTGCGCGCGCCACGATGACCGCGGCCTTGCTCAGCACCGCCGGCATGTCGTCGATGAACGGGCGCACGTCGACGCGGCCCTCGTAACCGAGCGCGGCGTAGTTGACCTGCATCTCGGCGAACTGGTCGGCGCCGGTCTGATGGATGACCGGCGGAAGCCGCCCGCGCGCGTCGAGCACGCGCACCATCCCGGACGCCAGCTCGTTGACCGCGCGCGAGCCCTGGCTGCCGCCCAGGATCACGATCGCATTTCCCTCCTCGGTGGGTGCGCCGGCGGCGACGCGGTCGAGGAACGAACGGCGCACGGGATTCCCGAGATAACGGACCTTGCGGCGCGCGAACCGCGCGGCCGCATCGTCGAACGCGACGAACACGCGCCGCACGAGGCGGGCGAGCATGCGGTTCGTGAAACCGGGCAGGCTGTTCGCCTCGTGGATCGCCGTCGGGTAACCGAGCAGCGCCGCCGCGAACACCAGCGGTCCCGACGCGTAGCCGCCGACGCCCAGCACCACGTCGGGTTGGTGGCGGCGCAGGATGCGCGCGGACTCGATGAACGCGCCCGGCAGCCGCATCATCCCGCGCACGAGGCCCCGCAACCCCATGCGCTTGAGACCGCTGACCTTCACCAGCTCCAGCGGGAAGCCGGCGGCGGGAACCAGCTTGCTCTCGAGGCCCCGCGCGGTGCCGACGAACACGGCCTCGCCGCCGGTCGTCGCTTTCACTTCCTCGGCGATCGCGATCCCCGGATAGAGGTGACCGCCGGTTCCGCCGCCCGCGACGAGCAGGCGCAGGGGCCGGCCCGAATCAGCCATCGACGATCGACGGTTGCGGCGGTTCGGGGCGGCGCGGCCGGTCGCCGACCTCGACGACGATGCGCGGGCCGGCGTCCACCCGCCGGTTGGCGCCCTTGAGCGCGCGCCGCCGCGCGCCCGGGAACACCCAGTCGCTGGGCTCCGGGTTGCGCGCCGAGATGTTCGCGAGCACGCCCGCTGCGAACAAACTCATGAGCAGCGACGTTCCGCCGTAGCTGATGAACGGCAACGGCAGGCCCTTCGTCGGCAGCGATCCCAGCACGACGCCGATGTTCACCAGCGCCTGCAGCCCGAACATGGTCGTGATGCCGAACGCCAGGTAGGCGCCGAAAACGTCGCGGGCGCGGTACGCCGTGCGGTAACCGCGCCAGACGAGGATGCCGAACAGCGCGATGACGGTCGTGATGCCGAGCAGCCCCAGCTCTTCGCCGACGATCGACAGGATGAAATCGGTGTGCGCCTCGGGAAGAAAGAACAGCTTCTGGCGGCCGTCGCCCAGGCCCAGGCCGGTGACGCCGCCCGAGCCGACGCTCATCAACGATTCGGTGATCTGGTAGCCGACGTCGCGGCGAAACGCCCACGGGTCCAGGAATGCGAGCATGCGCCGCATGCGGAACGGCGTCGACACGATGAACTGCCAGCCGGCCGGCGCAGCGACCAGCGCGGCGAGGATGAGGTAGCTGGTGCGCGTCCCCGCGACGAACAGCATGCCCAGGGCGACGGCGCCGAAGATCGCCGCGGTGCCGAAGTCCGGCTGCTTGAGCAGCAGCACCATCATCAGGCCCGTCACCAGCAGAGGCGGCAGGAAGCCGACCGAGAACACGCGCACCTTCTCGGCTTTCCGCGCGAGCAAGTAGGCGAGATAGACGCAGAGCGCGAGCTTGGCGAGCTCGCCGGGCTGGAAGGACAGCGGTCCCGCGCGGAACCAGCGGATGGCGCCGCCCGCGCGCGAGCCCAGTTTCAGCACGGCGGCGAGCAGCAGCAAGCTGACGCCCAGCAGCGGATACGCGAGCTTCCGGTAGATCGAGTAGTCGATGCGCGTCGCGAGCGACAGCGCGCCGAGGCCCAGGATCGCGTAGATGAGCTCGCGCTTGAGGAAGTAGGTCGCGTCGCCGTACTTCTTGGCGGCGAACACGGCGCCCGACGAGAACACCATCACGGCGCCGAACGCGGCCAGCGCCAGCACGGCGCCGACCAGGACGCGGTCGACGCCGACCTCGCTGGGACGGATGGGGCGGGCGGTGGTGCCGTCGCCGCGGAGCTTCATCTTGGCGAGCCAGGCGGTGATCGACGCCCAGACCTCCAGCGCGCCGGCCTTGATCCGGTTGCGCGGCTTTGCCGTCTCCGCCTCCGCGCGCGCCTTCAGCGCCGCGGCGCCCGGGCTGGCGGCGCGCCGGATCACCGCGCGCTTCACGGGCGGCCTCACCGGCGGCGTCACGTGGCGCGCTCCCGGGCGACGACGCGCGCGACGGCGGCGCGGAACGCCTCCGCGCGATGCGCGT
>DATMZL010000427.1:0-3672 GCA_035607075.1 Polyangia bacterium | reverse complement strand
CAGGTCAGGGACCTCGACGCCGTCGACCCAGAAGTCGATCTCGGGCTTGGCGCGGTCGATGAGGACCTCGAGGCAGACCCACGTCGAGGGCGCGAACGCGACACCCGGCTTGCCGTCGTTATAGAAGTTCTGGTTCGAGAGGGCGCCGTGGCCGTCGCCCATGATCGTGTACATCAGCATCGCGTTCATCTCGCCGATGCGCAGGTTGTTGCCGGTGCCCTGCATCGCGAACGGGTCGGCGATGATGTAGCTGTTGTGGCCGCCGGCCATCGCGCGGCTGAGGCGCAGGTAGGCGCGCAGGAAGAAGCGGCCGTTCGGCGCGGGCAGGATCGTCGAATCGTGGACCACGAACAGCGTGTCGAAGTCGGTGTCTGCGGCGTGGACGTGCACGGACTTCGTGCCGCTGTGCGCGGGCGTGGTGCCGTCGATCGTGATGGCGCCGGCGCCAGCCTGAAGGACCCACGGCGCCGCGGCCGTGAACGCGCCGACGGTCTTGCTCTCGAAGGTGTCGCAGAAGCGCAGGCCCGTTCGCGTCGAGCACGGGTTGGCCGCGCCGCCGCCCGTTCCGCCGGCCGCGGTCCCGGCGGCGCCGCCGCGACCTGCGTTACCGCCGCCCGTTCCGCCCTGACCGCCGGCGCTTCCGCCGCGGCCGCCGTTGCCCGCGCTGGCGCCGCCGCCTCCGGCTGTGCCACCCGAGCCGCCGCCGGTGCCAGCGCCGCCGCGTCCGGACGCGCCGCCTCCGCCCGTCGCGCCGGCGTTGCCGCCCGCGCCGGTACTTCCGGCCGCGCCCGCGCCGGTCGTGCCCGCGGTGGCCGATGCGCCGCCGATACCGGCGCCGCCCGCTTGACCGCCGCTGGCGCCCGCCGAGGACCCGCCGGTCCCGGCGGAGGCGGTGCCAGCCGTCCCGCCGGCGCCGCCCCGCGCGACCGTGCCTGCCGTGCCGCTGCCGGTCCCCGCGACGCCGGCGTTACCTGCGGCGCCGCCCGTCCCCGAGGGGTCCGTCGAACCGCCACCGGCGCATCCGGCCGCGAAGCCGGCGAGGAGCAACCCGGCGCAGAACGTCGCGAACCGCCTGCGCATCGTCGTCCGGATGATACCCCGACGGGGCCCTCGCGCGAGACGGATCGGATCCTGCGAAGCGTGGCGCGGGGCGACTCGAGGTCATCTCAGAAATAGCTGCACACCCGCGCTTCGCGCGAGGAGCAGCTAGGGCTTCGCGCCGCTGGTGCTGCCGAACAGGGCCGCCAACTCGGCGGCCGGGCGTTCCTCGAGCTGATCGTAGCGGCAGTCCGCGGGCGGCTTGTCGGGACGCCAGCGGACGAAGTGCGTCGCGTGGCGGAAGCGATCGCCCTGCAGGTGGTCGTAGCCGACCTCGCAGACGCGCTCGATGCGCAGCGGCTCCCACGACATGTCCTTGCCGCGGTTCCAGCGGCTTGTTGCGCCGGGCATGCGGCGATCGGGCACCGCTTCCGCGTCCGGATCGGCGAACTCGGCCCACTCGCGCCAGGGATGGCCTTCGATCGCGTTCTCGCGCAACGGCGCCAGCTCCTCGACGAGCTCCTTGCGCCGCTTCATCGCGAACGCGGCGGCGATACCGACGTGGTGCAGCTTGCCTTCGTTGTCGTAAAGGCCGAGCAGCAACGAGCCGAGCAGCGTGCCTGGGCCTTGCTTGTGCCAGCGGAAGCCGGCGACGACGCAATCGGCGGTGCGCGCATGCTTCACCTTGATCATGCTGCGGTCGCCGGGCAGATACGCCTGGTCGAGGCGCTTGACGATCACGCCGTCGAGGCCGGCGCCCTCGAACCTGTCGAACCATTCCTGCGCCAGCGCGCGATCGCGCGTGGCGGGCGTCAGGTGCACGGGCGGCTGCGCGCCGGCCAGCGCGGCTTCGAGGCGGCGGCGGCGCTCGACAAGCGGCAGCGCCATCAGGTTCTCGTCGCCCTCGGCCAGCAGATCCCACCCGACGAACGAGGCGGGGATCTCGCGCGCCAGCATCGCGACGCGCGACGCGGCCGGGTGAACGCGCAGCAGCAGCGACGAGAAGTCGAGGCCGTTGGCGCCCGCGATGACGATTTCGCCGTCGAGGACCGCGCGCGGCGGCAGCGACGCGCGCAGCGGCGCCTCCAGCTCGGGGAAGTAGCGCGCCATCGGTTTGAGATCGCGGCTCTGCAGGTAGATCTCGTCGCCGTCGCGAAACACCAGCGTGCGGAAGCCGTCCCACTTCGGTTCGTACAGCCAACCGTCGCCGGCCGGGATCTCGGGCGTCAGCTTGGCGAGCATCGGTTCCACGGGCGGCGACACGGGCAGATTCAAAACAGACCTCCGACGGCGTTGAATGTAGCGCCGACCAGCCGCCCACCGGTAGCGCCGAACACCGGAACCGGGCCGGGCGTCCCGAAGCCCCAGTGGCCGGCGGCGTCGCGCGCCAGCACGGCCGGCAGCGACGGCGCGGCGGCGATGTCGCCGTCATGCGCGTCCAGGCCGCGGGTCGTGAACGCGGCGACGCCGATGCCCGTCAGCATGCCGGCCAGCGTCGCGCCCGCCAGGCCGCGCGCGTTGTTGTCGGTGCCGGCGGCGAGCCAGGCGATGCCCAGGCCGAACAGCCCGCCGGCGATCGCGCCCGCGTCGATGATCAACACGCGGTTGCGCGACACGTCGACGTAGTTGGCGAGGCCGACGCCAACCAGCAAGCCGGCGTCCATCGACGCCGCCACGGCTTTGAACGCAGACGTGCTCGTGGCGTGGGGCGAAATGATGAACGTCGTGAGCAGGCCGGTGATGGTTCCCCAGAGCAGCGAGGACCGGACCAGCTCGATGTCGCCGGCGCTGGGGCTCTTCGTGTCGGCGACCAGCACACCGATCGACGTGGCGGCGACGCTGGTCGCGACCGCTGTGCCGACCACGCCCTTGTCGCTGAAGTCGAGCCCGCCCGCCCATAGCGCGCCGTTGATGGTGCCGTAGTCGAGACCGGTGATGATCGTCCACGCCTCGCCGACCGAGAGCTGCGTATTGCTGGTCGCCGCGAGCGACAGCCCGAGACCCGCGCCGAGTCCGATCAGCGGCGGCACGATGACCGCGCGCTCGCCGTCGATCTCGAACATGATATCGGTCGCGATCCCCAGCCAGATCCCGTACAGCGACGACCAGAGGACGAGACGCCCGCGCCCTTCGTTGCCGCCGCTGACGGTGCGTTTCTGCACCTTCTCCTGGATGATGTCGCTGCACAGGCGCGCGACCGTCGCCGCCCAGGCCGCGTCCGGATCGCCGACGTGCGCGCGCACCTCGTCGAGCCCGTCGCGGCAGTTGGAGCTGAGCACGCGCTTGAGCGCGAGGTCGGCGGGGGAGGGCGGGGTCGGTTCGGGCGGCGGCGCGGGCGCCGCGGCGGGCGGCGCGGTGGCCGGGTCGACCGTCAGCGTCGGCGGCGGCATGGCGGCGGGTGGCGGCGCGGCGGGCGGTGGCGGCGGTGGGGCGGCGGGCGGCGCTACGACCGCGGGCGCGGGGATCGCGCCGGCAGCGACGGCGCGCGCGGTGGGGATGATGAGTATGAGGATGAACGCGAGGACACGAGCGACGGTTCCCGTCATCACCTTGCATGATACCGGCATCGGACCGCCGGTCCGCTTTTGCAGTATCGTTCCCTGCAGCGACGCATCACATGGGACTCACCATTCA
>DATMZL010000431.1:0-3270 GCA_035607075.1 Polyangia bacterium | reverse complement strand
TGTTCCCCTACCCGTCGGGCTCGGGCCTGCACGTCGGCCATTGCGAGGGCTACACCGCGACCGACGTCATCACGCGCTGGAAGCGCATGCAGGGGTTCCGCGTGCTGCACCCGATGGGCTGGGACGCGTTCGGCCTGCCCGCCGAGAACTACGCCATCAAGCACGGCGTCCACCCGCGCGAGACGACCGCCGCCGCGATCGCGAACTTCCGCCGCCAGATCGACGCGGTCGGCTTCGCGTACGACTGGGAGCGCGAGATCGACACGACCGATCCCGGCTACCTGCGCTGGACGCAGTGGATCTTCCTCCAGCTGTTCAACCGCGACCTCGCCTACGAGGCCGTCGTCCCGATCAACTGGTGCCCGTCGTGCAAGACCGGCCTCGCCAACGAAGAGGTCAGCCAGGGGCGCTGCGAACGCTGCGGCAGCGCCGTCGTGCGCAAGGACATGCGCCAGTGGATGCTGCGCATCACCCGCTACGCGGATCGGCTGCTGTGGGATCTGGACGAGCTGGACTGGCCGGCGTCGACGGTGGCGATGCAGCGCGACTGGATCGGCCGGAGCGAAGGCGCCGAGGTGACGTTCACGACCGCGACGCCGGTCGCGGGGCGCGAGCTGCGCGTGTTCACCACGCGCCCGGACACGCTCTACGGCGCGACGTACATGGTGCTGTCGCCCGAGCACGCGCTGGTCGCCGAGCTGACCACGCCCGAGCAGCGCGTCGCGGTCGCGGCCTATCAAGAGGAAGCGCGGCGCAAGAGCGACCTCGAGCGCACGGACCTCGCCAAGGAAAAGACCGGCGTGTTCACGGGCGCGACCGCGACCAATCCGGTCAACGGCAAGCAGATCCCGATCTGGATCGCCGACTACGTGCTTGCGACGTACGGGACCGGCGCGATCATGGCCGTGCCCGCGCACGACGAGCGCGACGGCGAGTTCGCGCGGAAGTTCGGCATCCCGATCGTCGAGGTCGTCAAGCGGCCCGATGGCGCCGCGTTCGATCCGGACCAGCCGTTCACCGGCGACGGCGTCAACGTCAACTCGGGGTCGCTGGACGGCCTGCCGACGCCGGAGGCGAAGAAGAAGATCATCGCCGAGCTGGAGGCGCGTGGCGTCGGCAAAGGCACCGTCGGCTACAAGCTGCGCGACTGGGTGTTCTCGCGGCAGCGCTACTGGGGCGAGCCGATTCCGCTCGTGCACTGTGCGAACGACGGCGTCATCGCCGTTCCCGAGGCGCAGCTCCCCGTGCGCCTGCCCGACGTCGAGCGCTATGAGCCGACCGGAACCGGCGAATCGCCGCTGGCGGCGATCGACAGCTTCGTGAACACGACGTGCCCCAAGTGCGGCGGTCCGGCGAAGCGCGAGACGAACACGATGCCGCAATGGGCAGGCTCCTGCTGGTACTACCTGCGTTACCTCGATCCGAAGAACACCGAGCGCGCGTTCGCCCCGGCGGCCG
The DNA here is from genome assembly GCA_035607075.1 of Polyangia bacterium. Classification (GTDB taxonomy): domain Bacteria; phylum Myxococcota_A; class Polyangia; order Fen-1088; family Fen-1088; genus JADGRB01. Next base: position 1,812 of record DATMZL010000431.1, on the reverse strand, counting down.
AGAAGGAATGGATGCCCGTCGATCTCTACGTCGGCGGCGCCGAGCACAGCGTGCTTCACCTGCTGTACGCGCGCTTCTGGCACAAGGTCCTGTTCGACATCGGCGTGGTCAGCACCAAGGAGCCGTTCCAGAAGCTGCGCCACCAGGGGACGGTGCTCGCCTACTCGTACCAGGACGGCATGGGCCGTTACCATGAGCACAGCGAAGTCGAGCTGCGCGGCGAGGAAGCGTTCCTGAAGGCGACGGGCGAGAAGCTGAAGGTCAAGGTCGACAAGATGGCCAAGACCAAGATGAACGGCGTCAACCCCGAGGACGTCATTCGCGAGCACGGCGCGGACGTCCTGCGCCTGTACGAGATGTTCATGGGCGAGTTCGAGCTGTCGAAGCCCTGGGATCCGCGCGCGATCGAGGGCCTCAGCCGCTTCATCAAGCGCGTGTGGCGCCTGGTCGAGGAATGGGATGCTGCAAAGGCGCCCGCCGGCGATCCGCACCTGCGCCTCCGGCACAAGACCATCAAGCGCGTGACGCACGATCTCGAGCGGATGCAGTTCAACACGCCGATCGCCGCGATGATGGAGTACCTGAACGTGCTCGCCGAGGGCGGCGTCAACCGGGCCACGCGCGCCGATCTGGACGCGATGATCGGTCTCGTCGCGCCGTTCGCGCCCCACCTCGCCGACGAGGCCTGGGCGCACCTGGGCGGCAAGGGCTTCATGCTGGAGCAGGCGTGGCCGCCGTTCGACGACGCGCTGACGATCGATGCGACCGTGACGATCGGCGTTCAGGTCGACGGCAAGGTGCGCGGCACCATCGACATCTCGCCGACGGCGACCGAGGACGAGGCGCGCGCCGCCGCGCTGGCGCTCGCGAACGTCGCGAAGCACCTCGAGGGGCGCGCGATCAAGAAGTTCATCTATAAGCCGGGCCGCATCATCGGGTTGGTCACGGCGCCCGCATAGCGGCGCGAGCTGCGAGCTTGCGCCGCTGCGCCTCGGCGAGGCGGGCGGCGATCGGGTTTCCTGTATCGTCGAGCGCCGCCTGGGCCATGGTCCCGATGAGGAACTCGTCGAAGCGCTCGTAGGCGCAGAACTGCGTCGCGATCGAGTAGGTCTCGAAGTCGAACATCGTGTTCGCCGCGATGGTGCCGAGATCGAACGGGAACGCGCTGCGGTCGTCGAAGATCAACCCGTTGGGATCGCGGATGTACACGGTCACGTCGACATTGAAGATGTCGTTCGAACCGCTGCGCATCTGGCCCGCGAGCGCCCATCCCCCTGACACCTGCTTCGGCGCCGCGGACAGCAGCACCGGGTCGTCGGGATGGGGCGTTCCTGGGGGCGACACCACCAGCCCGCTGAACTCGTACGAGAGAGTCGTCGCGTCGGCCAGCAACGTCGGCGAGACGCTATTCTCGATGCCGTAGAAGACGGTCGTCCCGCCGGCCTCGACGCAGACGACCGGGCTCGTGAGGGCCTCGATCTGATATGGATTCCCGTCGACCACGCACAGGACGTCCTGCGTGCCGATGGCGAAGCTCTGGTGGAGCGGGATGCAGAGCTGGCTGGGCCCGTTATTCTTCAGATCGCCCCAGACGCGGATCGAGCTGGTGGTGGCGTCGAAGGCGGTGAGGTTGAAGTACACCGTCGTGATCGCGAAGTCGCCCGCGGCCTTCGTGATGCGAAGCTGCGGATAGTTCGTCAGGATCCCGTCCGGGTTCTTCGCGGCCGTTCCCGCGACCGAGGGCGCACCACAATTCGCCGAGCCGCCCGCTCCGCCGGCTCCGCCGTCGCCCTTGCTCGACGAATTGTGGTG
>DATMZL010000130.1:0-3787 GCA_035607075.1 Polyangia bacterium | reverse complement strand
GACCGGCGACGACCTGGAGCAGGTCGGGCGCGTTCGGCGGGACGCCGAGGGGATGGCGGATCGTCACGACGAGGCCGTCGCCTCCTGGCGTCAGGTGGCCGCCCACCAGGGCGAAGGTGGCGCTGCCGCTGGACTGGAACTTGAGCTCGACGGCGACCGCGGATTGCTCTGCGGCGACGGAGGCCGGAAGGAGCAATGCGCGCGTTTCCGATCCGGGCTCCATCCAGGGGAGTTCCGCCGGCCACTCGTCGGGGTGGCGGGCGACCCACGCGCGGCCGTGCGGCCATCGGAGTGTTCGCACGGACCCATTGTAGTCGACGCGGCTTGTGCCGGTCGCGGCCCGATGCTAGGGGAAAGACCCGACATGGGTGCCTTCGAAGAGCTTTCCTGGCGGGGCCTCGTCCAGCAGACGACGGCCGAGAACATGGCGGAAGTGCTGGCGACGCCGCTGACGATGTATGTCGGCTGCGATCCGTCGGCGCCCAGCCTGCACGCCGGAAACCTAGTGCCGTTGATGCTGATGACCCACCTGCGCCGCGCGGGCCATCAGGTGATCGCGCTGGTAGGCGGCGCCACCGGAATGATCGGCGATCCGTCGGGGAAGTCGAGCGAGCGGAAGTTGCTGGCGAACGATGAGGTCAGCAGCAACACGCGCAAGCTGAGCGGGCAGATCGAACGCTTCTTCGCCAGCGACGAGGGCCCGCCCGTCAAGATGGTCGACAACCTGGAGTGGCTGGGCAGCCTGACGCTGCTCGAATTTCTCCGCGACATCGGCAAGCACTTCGCGGTGAACCAGATGATCCAGCGCGACTCCGTCAAGCAGCGCTTCGAGTCGCGCGAGGAGGGGATCTCGTACACCGAGTTCTCGTACATGCTGCTGCAGGCGTACGACTTCCTCGAGCTTTTCCGGCGCCACGGCTGCCGCCTGCAGTCGGGCGCGTCGGACCAGTGGGGGAACATCGTCTCGGGCGTCGACCTCGTGCGCCGCATCGAGGGGAAGACAGTTTATGGGCTGACCACGCCGCTGCTCACCGACGCAGGGGGAAAGAAGTACGGCAAGAGCGAGAAGGGCGCCGTGTACCTGGATCCGGAGCTGACGCCGGCCTACGACTTCTACCAGTTCTTTCTGAACACGGCGGACGCTGACGTCGGGCGCTTTCTGCGCTGGCTGACCGTGCGGCCGCGTGAGGAGATCGAAGGCTTCGAGGCGTCGCTGGGCGCGGAGCGGCTGGGGCAACGGGCGCTGGCGCAGGACCTCACGCGACGCGTGCACGGTGAGGAAGCGCTCGCGCGAATCCTGCGCGCGAACGAGGCGCTGTTCGGCGGCGGCGACCTGCGCGGCGTCGGGGGCGATCTGCTCGACAGCGCGCTGGCGGCGGCGCCGTCCATCACCGTGCCGCGCGATCGGTTCGAAGGGCAGGGCGCGCTCGTCGTCGACCTGCTCGTCGAGGTGAACGCGTGCCCGTCGAAGTCCGACGCCCGGCGCCAGCTGGGCGCGGGCGGCATCGCCGTCAACGGCGTTTCGCTCGGGACGGCATCAGTCGACACGCGCGTGACGGCGGCGGATTTGATCGACGGGCGGCTGCTGGTGCTGCGCCGCGGGAAGCGCAACAACTACGTCGTGCGCGTTGCGTAGCGACTCTACGGCTCGATGCCCCAGACCCGCGTCCCGTTCTGGTACAGCGTCACGCGGTTCCAGTCCATGTACGTGGTCTTGGTCGCGTCGTACGAGTAGTCGTTGCTGCCCTCGGTGTAGTTGCCCCAGCTGTTCTTGTGGAACCAGATCTGGATCTCGCCGGTGTCCGTGTTCGCGGCGAGGTTGCCCGCGGTCGCCCCGAACCCGACCTGGAAGTAGCGATCGGAGCCCGTACGCACGGGTGACAGCGTGACGTTGGACAGGACGACGTTGTTGCAGCCGAGCTGCGCGAAGTCGCACTGCGAGCTCTCGGCGTCGACGGGCGTGTCGATCGTGTACCAGTAGCGGATCGTCAGTGACTGCAGCGACACCGGGCTGCTGCCGCCGTTGAAGATCTTGAAGTGCGGCCTGACGGCCTGGTCGTTCGGGGCGCCAGGATCGACGCAGTGGTACTGCACTTTGAGGTTCGGGTTGGGCGCGCAGACGCTGCCGAGGCAGATGTTGGGCGACTGGCAATCGGCGTCCGCCGTGCACGACGTCTTGCAAGCGTTCGTCGCGCACACGTAGGGCGTGCAGTTGGTCGACGTCACGGTCTGGCAGGTGCCGGTCCCGTTGCAGGTGCGCGCCGGCGTGCCGGTCGTCGTGCTCATACACGCGGCGGCCACGCAGATCGTCCCCTGACCGTACAGCCGGCAAGCGCCCGCGCCGTTGCAGGTGCCGTCGGTGCTGCAGCTGCCCGCGCCCATGTTGGCGCACTGGCTCGTGGGGACCGGCTGCTGTCCGGCGGCGATGTTCGTGCAGGTTCCCAGCGTACCGGCGAGCGCGCACGACTTGCAGGTGGCCGTGCATGCGGTCGCGCAGCAGATGTTCTGCGCGCAGATTCCGCTCGCGCAGTCGCCGCCCGCGGCGCACGACGCGCCGTTGGGTCGCTTGGTGCAGACGCCGCCCATGCAGATGTTGGGCGATACGCAGTCGGTGTCGACGGTGCAGGTGGTGCGGCAGGCGCCCGTGCCGCAGACGAACGGATCGCACATTGACGTGGTCGCGGCCTGGCACGTCCCGGTGCCGTTGCAGGCGCGCGCCGACGTCAGCGTCGAGCCCGTGCAGCTCGCCGTCGCGCACTGCGTGCCGGCGGCGTAAAGCCGGCACGCGCCCGCGCCGTTGCAGGCGCCGTCGTTGCCGCAGGTCGGGGCGCCGCCGTCCGTGCACTGGTTGAGCGGATCCATGCCGTTCGGGACGTTCGAGCACGTTCCCAGCGTGCCCGGGATGGCGCACGAGCGGCACGTCCCCGTGCACGCCGTCAGGCAGCACGTCCCCTGTTCGCAGAATCCAGAGTTGCACTGCGCCGCGCCCGTGCACGTGGCGCCGGGAGGCAGCAGGCCGCAGCTGCTGCCCGTGCAGGTGTTCGGCGACGCGCAGTCGGCGGTCGTGCCGCACGTCGTCCGGCACGCGCCGGTGCCGCACGCGTAGGGCGCGCAGCTCGACGACGTCACGGCCTGACAGGTGCCGGTGCCGTTGCAGGTGCGCGCGGGCGTGAACGTCGTGCCCGAGCACGTCGCCGCGACGCACTGGGTGCCGGCGGCGTACAGCCGGCACGCCCCGCTGCCGTTGCATGACCCGTCGGTGCTGCAGGCTGGTGCGCCCAGATCCGCGCACTGGTTCAGCGGATCGGCGCCGTTGGCGACGTTGGTGCAGGTGCCGACGGTGCCCGTCAGCGCGCACGACTGACAGGTGCCGCCGCAGGCGCTCATGCAGCAGACGCCCTGGGCGCAGAAGCCGGAAAGGCACTCGCCGCCCGCGCCGCACGCGACGCCGACGGTCTTCTTGGCGCAGCTGCCGCCGATGCACGTGAACGGCGCGATGCAATCGGCGTCCACGGTGCACGTCGTTCGGCACGCGCCCGAGCCGCAGGCGTACGGATCGCACATGGACGTCGTCGCCGCCTGGCACGTCCCGGTGCCGTTGCAGGACCGCGACGACGTCAGCGTCGACCCGGTGCAGGTCGCCGACGCGCACTGCGTCCCGGCCGCGTACTTCCGGCAGCCGCCCGCGCCGTCGCACATGCCGTCGTTCCCGCACGTGCTCGCGCCCTGGTCGGTGCACTGGCCCAGCGGGTCGGTGCCGGTCGGCACGTTCGTGCAGGTGCCGAGG
>DATMZL010000679.1:0-7452 GCA_035607075.1 Polyangia bacterium | reverse complement strand
TCTACCGCGCGATCCGGCTGTCGAACGCGCAGTGGGCCCAGGCGGTACAAACGGTGCTCAACGTTTCGTCGGGCGGGCTGGAAGCGAGTTTCGAAACGCCCGCCACCGGTCTGACGGATTTTTCGAACAGTGAGATGGTTCTGGGCTTCGACGCGCGCAACTGGTCCGACTTCCAGTCGGCGTCCGAGACGCTCGCCGCGCAGGTGACCGCGACAGATACCGCGCTCGCCAAGGTGTACACCGGCACAGATCCGGCTGGGTTCATCGCGACGGTGGGACGGCGCGCCTATCGGCGCCCGCTGACGACGGCCGAACAGGCGACGTACATGACCCTCTTCAACCAGGGCTCGTCCCTGATGGGGTCGCGCAGCACCTTCGCGAAGGGCGCGTCGCTTGTCATCCGTGCGATGCTGCAGTCGCCGTATTTCCTCTACCGGACCGAGCTCGGGGCGAAGGGCGCGGCGCTGAACGGTTACGAGATGGCGGCGAAGCTGTCCCTGTTGCTGCGCGGCACCAGCCCGGACGACAAGACGCTGGATCTGGCGGCGGGCACCGGCAAGCTCGACACAGCGGACGGCGCCGCGGCGCTCGCCACCACGATGCTGGGCGAGACGGCGGCCACGAAGGTCATGCGCCAGTTCCATGGCGAATGGCTGCATCTCGACGATCTCGCGCTGATCACGAAGGTCGGCGTCTCGACCTACAAGACCTCGTTGAACCCCGAGTACCAGGAGTCCTCGTATCGGTTCTTCGACAACATCTTCACGCAGGGTCTGGGCGTGAAGGACATCCTGCTGACCACGACCGGCTTCTACGGCCCCGGGATGGCGGCGCTCTACGGCGTCACGGCACCGGCGAGCGGCAGTTACGCGTCGAGTGATCTGGGCGCGAAGCGGGTCGGCTTCTTCTCTCAGCTCCCCTACCTGACGCTCAACGGTCACGACGCCGACCCGAGCTCGATCCTGCGCGGCGTGTCGCTGAACCTCGACGTCCTCTGCGCGACGCTGGGTCCGCCGGCGACGGTGATCCCGCCGATCCCGCCGCTCGAGGCGGGACAGACGAACCGCCAGCGCATCGACAAGCTGACCGGCACCTGCGGCCAGAGCTGCCACAACGACATGATCAACCCGCTCGGCTTCTCGTTCGAGCACTTCGACGGCATGGGTCAGTGGCGCGACACCGAGAATGGCGGCCTGACGATCGACTCGAGCGGGGCGTACACGTTCGCGGACGGCGTCACGCGAACCTGGAACGACGCCGCCGGGTTGATGCAGGTCCTCGCCTCGACGCCGCAGACGTACACCTGCTTCGCGAAGAAGGTCGCCAGCTTCGGGCTGCAGCGCTACGTGACCCCGAACGACATGCCCCTGCTGACCGCGATGACGTCGGCCGGCATGACGTCCGGCACGAGCTCGGAGAAGCAGCTCATCATCCAGCTCGTCAGAAGCGACGCGTTCCGCACCCACGGAGGTCCCTAGTGATGCGCGACCCTAAAGATATCGCTCGGCCCGTCGTCGACAGGGAGACGGGGAGGCTGCAAGGCTTCCGCTTGTCCCCGGAGGGGGCTCGTAAGAACGCCATCAATCGGCGCGCGTTCCTGCGCGGCGCCGGCACGGTCGCCATCGGCCTTCCCTTCCTCGAGGGTCTGCCCGAACGATCGGCGTGGGCGGCCGACGCGCCGCCCGTGTTCACGATGTTCATCGTCGCTTCTTGCGGGGTCGTGGGGGAGAGCTTCCTGCCCGACGCGACCGGCGCGCTGACGACGTCGGGGCTCGCTGGAATGACGACCAAGGCGGTGAACGTCCTGTCGGCGCACGCGCCGAACCTGACGATGCTCAAGCAGGTCAACTGGCCGCAGAACGTGAAGGGCTGCGGTCACGCGGAGGGTCTCTGTCAGGCGCTCACTGCGATCCCTCCAGGCACGACGGGGCACACCGCCTATGCGGGCGGCGTGTCGGCGGACGTCGTGATCGGCAAGGCCGTGAACCCGACCGGCGTCGATCCGATCATCCTCTACTCGGCGGCGAAGAACGCATACATCGCTGACCGGATTTCGTGGCGAGGGGCGGGCGCCGATCAGCTGCGTTCGGGCGACCAGAACCCGTACACGCTGTACCAGAAGCTGGTCGGGCTCACCAACACGACCAGCACCGGCACCGGCGGAACCGGTGGGATGACGACCGATCCCGTCGCCCAGGAGCTGGCGGCGACCCGGAAGAGCGTCAATGACTTGTGCAAAGGCGAGCTGAAGAGCCTGATGAACAATTCGGCTTTGAGCTCGGACGACAAGCAGCGGCTGCAACTGCACTTCGACAGCATCCGCGACCTCGAGATAGGGATGGGGAACGCCGGCATGATGTGCACGCAGACCGGTCTCGACACGACGACGCTGAACTCCTACAAGAACCTCTCGTGGAAGCAGGATGGCGGCATGATCGAGACGGTCACGTTGATGCACATGCAGCTGACGGCGCTGGCATTCGCATGCAACTACAACCGTGTCGCGGCCCTGCAGTGGGGCGACGGCACCGACGGATCGAAATACAGAACCCCGTCCGCCCAGACCCTGGGCACCTGGACGTTTCACCAGCTCTCTCACCGGATCATGAACGACGGGACGACCGGGAACGATCCGACCGCGAAGAAGGCGCACGCAGAGATCGACGTGGTCCGCATGCAGACGTTCGCAAAAGGGCTGGATGCTTTCAACGCGCGCGGCCTCGCGAACAACTCCATGGTGATGCTGACCTTTCACATCTCCGACGGCCCGAGCCACAGCGGGTTGAACGTGCCGCACATCATCTGGGGCAACGGCGGTGGGTTCCTCAAGACCGGCCAGTTCGTCGATGCCGGCAAGGTGACGAACAACAGGCTGCTCAACACGATCATCACCGCGGCGATCCGGGACAAGAGCACGGCGACCGTCGACTTCGGGAAGGGGACGAGCACCGGGATGCTCACCTCGATCGTCGCCTAGGAATATAGGGAGCATGAAACGACTACAGACCGGCCTCATCGTTCTTCTGTGTGGAACCGGACTCGGCTGCGCAACGAGCGAGCCGGGGGGAACCACCTCGACGGGTGGGGCGGGGACTACGGGGCAGGCGGGTACATCGGGCCAGGCGGGCACCAGCGGCCAGGCCGGCACGAGTGGCCAGGCGGGCACGACGGGCGTTGCCGGCACGTCAGGCCTGGCCGGGACGACGGGCAACGCGGGCACGATGGGCAACGCCGGTACGACGGGCCAGGCGGGAACGACGGGCGCCGCGGGACGCGGCGGCGCCGGTGGAAGCGTCGGTAGCGGCGGAAGCGCCGCCGGCGGGCGCGGCGGTTCGGGCGGCGGCACCGCGGGAAGCGCCGCGGGCACGACCGGGGGCGGCGGTTCCGGCGGCACTGGCAGCGCGACGACGCCGTCGCCCAGCGCCGGCTGCGGCAAGTCCGGACGGCCGTCGGGCGGCAAGGTCGAAGTGTCCGGGCAGTCGCTGCACTACTTCCCGACGACGTATGACGGGACGAAGCCGTTCCCGCTGCTGATCGCGCTACACGCGTGCGGGAACCCGAACACCGAGTTCGTCAGCCTCACGACCGGAAACGGTCTCGACACGACGTACGTCCGGACGTTCCCGAACACGCCCGACAGCGGTCAGTGCTGGAGCAATTACACAGGCGACATTTCGCGCATCCTCTCGCAGTACGACGATCTGATGGCGAACTACTGCATCGACAAGAACCGCGTGTTCGCCACCGCGCACAGCTCGGGCGCGCAGATGCTGGTGAACATCCTTTCCCACAAGACCGACGCGCAGCACCTGAACCTGCGGGGCATCGCGCCCGTCGCGGCCGATCCATACAACGTCGCCGTCCCGATGCCCGTCATGTACATCGACGGCAAGATGGACAACCAGCGGAGCGCCGACTCCGCCAAGAACACCGTCGCCAAGTTCCGGGCCGCGAACATGTGCGCCGACACGTCGAAGCCCTACACGGCCGTCATGATGTGCAACAGCACAGACTCCGGGCGCCCGCTCGTCGATCCGGGCTGCATCATCTACGACAACTGCACGGTGCCGACCATCTGGTGCTCGCACAACGACCCGAGCTACAGCGGCACGCAACACGGCGTCCCGTGCTTCGCGATGAAGGCGATGTCCGACTTCTTCGCCGGCTTGTAGCAGTCGTCACTCGCGGGCTTTCGAGACCTGGCAAACTGGACGCGTGGTACGGGCGAGCTGGCATGGTCTCTGGGTGAGCTGCGTGATGGCGCTGGTCGCGGGATGCGGCGGCAAGCATGCGTCGCAGGATGGCGCCACGATGGTGAGCGGCGACGCCATGATGAGCAGCGATGCCATGCAGAGTAGCGACGCTACGTCGGTGGATCAGCGGCGCTTCGATGACAGCGCGGATGCGAAGACTTGCTTCGCGCCGTCCGAATGCACGGCCGGCCAAGTCTGCTGCTTTACACTCAACACAGCCGACTTCACTGGCGTGATCAACTGCCAGGCGAGCGCTGCCTGCGCGAGCGACGGCGTGTCGACGTTCATCGTGTGCGCGACGGCCGACGACTGCCCGGCGACACGGCCGGCGTGCGTCAACATCGCGGTAGGCAGCCCGGCTTTGTTTATCTGCGAGTGAGCGACACTGCCTACAGCGTCATCTGGAACGCGACGCAGTAGTTCGGCTGCGGCGTCGCCGTGACGGCGCCGACGAACGGATCGGAATCGCGTAGCTGGCCCCAGCGCGCGGTCTGGTCCGGCGACGGCAGGGTGCCGTCGGCCGTCGCGGCGTAGCCGACCGTCACCTGCAGGCCGGACAGGTCGTTCGCGCAGGTGATCTGCACGGTGTCGTCGCCGACGATCTCGACACTGCTGATGGTCTTGGCGACGCCGGCGGCGAGGATCTCGAAGCCGCGGCCGGCCGCCCACTCGGCGATCGCGCTGTGCGGAGGGAGCTTCTCATCCCATACGAGTGGCGGGACCGGCACGTGAAAGTGGACGGTGACGACGCTGCCCGCCACCTCCCCCGACACGGGCTGCAGCGGCTGCCAGTCGTGGCCCAGCACGACGCGCTCGAAGTAGACCTGTCCGTACTTCTCGCCGAGCTTCTCGTACTCCATCGCGCCGAGGTGGACGTGCATGCTGTCGGCCGCGTACGAATACTGGTACTTCGGGCCCGTGCAGACGATCTCACCCGGGTGAGCGACGCTCGCCTTCCACACCTGCAGGGCGGAGGTCGACACCGACCGCGCGTCGCTCGGAATCGAGTTCTGCTGCGACACCAGCATCGGGATCTTGGTCGTCTGCCCGGTGATCGCCGCGAGGTCTGTGTTGTAGTCGCCGAGGAGCTGGTAGATGTCGGCCCCGTACGTGCTGCTTGTCGCGTCCGCCTCGCCGTGGGTCAGGACGATCGCGCCGATGCCGTACGTCTTTGCGGCCGCGCCCGCGAGCCGCGTGATCGCGGACGCCTCGAACAGCGTCGCGTCGTACGCGCGGCCGGATGTTCCGCCGACCGGGAGGTCGGCCGGGTTCGGATTCTTCTTGATGACCTTCAGCGCCTGTCCCGATTCGCCCACCACCGTGTGGACCGAGACGTAGTCGTGCATGGCCCTGTCCATCGCCATCGCCGTGATCTGATCGGCCATCGCGGTGTGTGGTGTCTCGCCGTAGATGTTGGCGGGGTATGCGCTCGGATAGCTGCCCGCGATGCCGCGAATCGGTTCGACCAGCGGCACGACGCTCAGCGATGCGATCGCCGGGTCGAACGGAGGCACGGCCGCGCCCCCCAAGCTGAGCTTCAAGTTGCCGTACGGCTGCTGCGTCCCGACGACGGGCGTGCCGACAGCGCCGACCGACAGGCTCTGGCCGGTGCCGACGATGCCTGTCCAGTCCCACTCGAAGTTGAACGTGTCGGTCGGCGTCGGAGTCGACGGGCTCGACGAGCCGCACGACGCGACAAGTGCAAAGCCTGAGAAAAGAGCCGAGTTCAAGAGATGGCGCGACGTCACGCGGCGCATCCTACAGCGCGTATTTCCCTCGTAGAAAAGGAATGGCTTGCGTTCTCGCCCAACTTCGCGTTTTCTGTCGTGAGTTCTATCATTTCTGGCGGGTTTTAATTTTCATGCTCCACCGCGCTAGCGATTCGTCACAAACGGACATCGACACTGCAGCATCGGTAAGCCGCCGTCGCCGTGTGGACTGGCAGCTCATTCTGGGAGCGCCGGGCCATGGGTTGGCTGTGCCCGTGCCCAAAGTCGTCGATCGGCCCGTTCACGGTCAGCTGGCGGCGCTGCTGTCGGCGCTCGCCGAGATCGTGTCGCTCGAGAACCCGGACGCGATCCTCCGCCGTTCCGTCGAGGTCGCGCGCGAGAAGATCGGCCTCGCGCGCGCCGCGATCTTCCTGCTCGACGGACCGCGCCAGATGATGCTGGGCACCTGGGGCTGCGACCTTCAGGGCAACATCGTCGACGAGCACCGGATCATGTTCTCGCTGGGCGACACCGATCGCGAAGCGTTCCGCCGCGCCCGCGAGGAGGGCGCCCACTTCACGGTCTTCGACGGCTGCCCGATCGTCGAGCACCGCGGTGCCGAGACGCGCGTCGCGGGGCGGGGCTGGACGGCCTGGACGCCGATCGTTTCCGCGCACGTTCCGATCGGCATGCTGTTCAACGACGCCGGTCAGACGGGCGCGCCCGCCGACGAGGTCAAGCAGGCGTACGCCGCGATCCTGTGCTCGGTGCTGGGAACGATCCTCGATCCCGTGCGCGCGGTTCCGGGCGCCGGCGGCGGTGACGCCGGCGCGACCAAAGGCCGGCGCCTGGTCACCGCGGCCGTCGCGCTGCTCGCCGACGATCCGGCGATGGACGCGCGCGCGATCGCGCGCCGGCTCGAGGTCAGCGTCGGCTGGTTCACCCGCGTCTTCAAGGCGGAGATGGGCCTGTCGCTGATCGAGTACCGGAACCGGCTGCGCCTCGATCGCGTCGACGCGATGCTCGCGCAGGGACATACGACGCTGCTGCAGGCGGCGCTCGCGGCCGGCTTCGGCAGCTACGCCCAGTTCCACCGCGTGTTTCGCGGCGTGCGCCGGATGACGCCCCGCGAGTTCTTGCGCCGGCGACCCTGAGCGCCGCGATGCAGACCCGACGCCGGATCGACTGGCCGGAGATCCTCGGGCCCTCCGATCCGAGTCCGAGCTGGAAGAAGGTTCCCGCGCGCTCCGACGCGGTCTCGTTGCTGCGCGATTTCGTGCCGCTGTTCCGTGCCCGCCACCCCGACGATCTGGCGAAGCGCGCTGTCGAGCTGGCGCTCGGTCGCGTCGGCCTCGTGCGCGCGGGTCTCTACTTCTTCGACGATCGGCTGGACCTGATGGTGGGAACCTGGGGCACCGACCTGCGCCGCAAGGTGATCGACGAGCACTACGCGATGTTCCGTGTCGACGAGCCCGGCCGGGCCGCGCTTG
>DATMZL010000229.1:0-8226 GCA_035607075.1 Polyangia bacterium | reverse complement strand
GACGATAGCGTTCGTCACCCGCCTGCCGTCCGAGCGCGTGCACTGGACCGCGCCGGGCGCCGTCACGGCGAACGTCTGGCACCAGCTGGCGACCTGCGCCGTGTGGTCGACCGATCCAGCGCGCGGCGCCTTCGACGTCTGGTTCGACGGGCGGCAGGTGGTGGCGCACGCGTCGGCGCGCACGCTCTGGGATAATTCGAACGCGCCGCCGTCGCCGAACTTCGTCCAGATCGGGATCCTTCGCGACGTGCCCGCCGCACCCGAGGTCATGTTCCTCGACGACGCGACCGAAGACGCCGACTTCGCAGGAGCGCCGTAGCTATCCTGCCAGCTCGAACACGTTGTACCCCCACGGCGGCATGTCCAGGTACAGGTGGTCGTTCGCGAGATCGTCGCCCGTCCGCGGATAACGCGCGTCGCCCAGCAGGTCGACGAACGTGAACGCGCGCCCGCGCAGCCCGGTCATCTCGGCGCCGACGAAGGCCTGCGCTTGCGACGGACCGTAGTTCACCGCCACCAGCAGGCGGCGCTCGCCCGCCTGCCACGACGACACAATCAGCTGCTGGTGCGTCGGGTTGCCGGGCCACGCCTCGCGCACGCGCGCGAGCCGCCACTCGCCCTCGTGCAGCTCGGGCCGCCGCAGGCACTCGAGCAGGCGCAGGTAGAACGTCTGCAGGCCGGCGTCGATCGGTTCGACCGGCCGACGCCCGAGGTGCATCGACACGCGCACCCGCCGTCCTTCCAGCTGCCCCTCATGCATGAAGCGCAGGCCGCGCGCGGTCAGCGCGACGACCGCGGCCGCCCGGTGCATCGCGGGCGGGAACGCCGCTGCGGCGCGCGGCTCGTCGTGGTTCTCGAGGAAGCGCAGCGATCGATCCTGGAACGCGCCGTCGGCCCACAGGTGCTCGCGCACCGGCGCCGCCGTGGCCGCGATCAGACGATCGTAAAGCCGCTTGTCGTAGGTGAAGTCGAAGCCCGTCTGCTGCAGCTCCCACTCCATGTCCCAGTACACCTCGGCGATGAACAGGAACTGCGGGTGCCGCCGGCGGATCGCGGCGATCGCCTCGGGCCAGAACGGATCGTCCTTCGCAGGCGAACCGTCGGCGGGCTGCGCGCGCTCGCCCCACGTCCGCTGGATGATCTGCGGCTGCAGCAGCATCGCCATGTCGCAGCGAACACCGTCGCAGCGGTTGGCGATCGCGCCCAGCTCGTTGATCTGCGCTTCGCGGAAACCGCCGTGGCGGTAGTTGAGCTGGAACGTGTCGGACCAGCCGTCGAAGTACGGGTCGCGGCCGTAGGCGAGGATCATCGGCGCGCCCTCGCGGCGCGCCGGTTCGACGCGCGCGTAGTTCTGCGGCGCGCTCGCCAGATCCGCCTCGCTGCCGTGCACGTAGAACTCGGGGTGCGTGGTCACCCACTGGTGATCGCGCGCGGTGTGGTTGGGCACGAAGTCGAGGAGCAGCTTCAGCCCACGCCTCGTCAGCCGCGCCCGCAGATGTGCCAACGCCGCGTCGCCGCCGAAGTCGTCGTGCACGCGGTACGCGACGACCGCGAACGGCGAGCCGCTGACGTCTTGCTCGCGCAGGTCGGGCAGCTCGCGCCGGCATTCCTCGCGCAGCTTCGGATCCGAGAGCGAGATCTCCCGCCCCACGGGCCCGGTCTGCCAGACGCCCAGGAACCAGATCCAGCTGAACCCGCGCGCCGCGACGTCGTCGAGGAACGCGTCCGGGACGTCGTCCAGCGTCGCGGGCCGGCCCAGCGAGACGCCGCGTTCCTGCAGGAACACGCGCGTGTTCACCTGGTAGAGGAGGGGATGCTTCACGGGTTTGCTCCGGGCGCGTTGATGTCGCGCCGCTGCGCCATCTCCTGAAAGACGTCGCCGGGCTCGAGGATCATCTCGGGGCGCAGCACCGCGAACATGTGCATCAACGCCGGAATGATAGCCGTCCAGCCGGTCTGGTGGCTGGCGCCCAATCCGGCGCCGTTGTCGCCGTGAAAGTATTCGTAGAAAAGTACGTTGTCGCGCCACAGCGGATCGTCGGCGAACTTCGGCGTGCCGCCGTAGACGGGCCGCCGCCCCGAATGGTCGCGCAGGAAGATGCCGGCCAGCCGGTTGGCCAGCTCCTCGGCCACCCGGTAAAGCGTCATGTACTGCCCCGAACCCGTGGGGCACTCGACCTTGAACTCGTCACCGTAGTACGCGTACATGTTCAGAAGGCCGCGGATGATGAGCGCGTTGATCGGCGCCCAGATAGGGCCGCGCCAGTTCGAGTTGCCGCCGAACATCCCGGTGTCGGACTCCGCAGGCAGGTAACCGACGCGATATTCCTGGCCGCCGGCGTTGAAGACGTACGGCTTGTCCAGGTGGACGCGCGACAGTGACCGGATACCGTAGTCGCCGAGAAACTCGGCGGGATCCAGCATCCGCGCCAGCACGCGCCGCAACTTCTCCTCGCCGAGCAGCGACAGCATGTAGCGGCCGCCCACGCCCGCCTCGCGCCGCTGGCTCAGGTTGGCGAGCAGGTCCGGCCGGTTCTCGTTGAACCAACGCACGCGCTCCATGAAGCTGGGCAAGCGCTCGGCCACCTCTCGCCGGTAGATCGACACCGCGCAGAGCGGCAGCAGCCCGACGATCGATCGCACCTTCAGGCGCGTCGTGAACTGGCCGGGCACGCGCAGCACGTCGTAGAAGAACCCATCCTCCTCGTCCCACAGCGAGTCTTCCGAGTTCGGGCGGTTGACCGCCGACGCGATCGCGACCACGTGCTGATAGAACTTGATCGCGACGTCCTCGTAGGTCGGGTCGACAAGCGCCAGCTCCAGCGCCATGTCGAGCATCGTCTGCGCGTAGAACGCCATCCACGCCGTGCCGTCCGCCTGTTCCAGGTAGCCGCCCGTGGGCAGCGGCGAGCTGCGATCGAAGACGCCGATGTTGTCGAGGCCCAGGAACCCGCCCTCGAACAGGTTGCGCCCGTCCCGGTCCTTGCGGTTCAGCCACCAGGTGAAGTTGGTGACCAGGTTGTTGAACGTGCGTTTGAGGAACGGCAGCGCCTCGTCGCCGAGGCTGGCCCGGTTCAGACGGTAATTGAACAGCGCCGCCCACGCGTGCACGGGCGGGTTCACATCGTCGAAGTTCCACTCGTACGCCGGGAGCTGACCGTTCGGGTGCTGGTAGCGATCGTGCAGCATCAGCAGCAGTTGGTTGCGCGCGAAGTCGGGATCGACGAAACCCAGCGCCACCGCGTGAAACGCCAAGTCCCACGCCGCGAACCACGGGTACTCCCACTTGTCCGGCATCGAGATCACGTCGGCGCTGTACATGTGGAACCAGTGGCGGTTGCGCCCGCCGTCGTCGGTGTCGCGCTTGACGCCGCGCGCGTTCAGCCAGCGCTCGACGTCGTAGACGTAGGCCTGCTTCGTCCATAGCAGGCCGGCGTAGCCCTGGCGGACGACGCTCTTCGCGTCCGCGCTCAGCGACGACGGCGTGATCTCGCCGTAGAACTCGTCGGCCTCGCGCTTGCGATCCGTGAACGTGCGGTCGAAGTCGCCGAACGGATCGTGGAGATCGGCCGGCGTGCGCGCCGTCAGACGCAGGCGCAGCGTGGCCGCCTGGCCCGGGGCGATCGTTCCACGCGAGTGGAAGGCTGACTTCGTCCCGTTGCGAGCGGGGTTCACGGCGTCGGCCCGTCCCGCGACGATGTGATCGTTGATGCCATCCTTCTGGTACGCAGTCTCGTTGGGCTGAGCCCACAGGCGATACCGGTTGGTCTCGTTGTCCGTGAAGAGGAGCTCTCCCGCGCCTTCACAATAGAGAAAGCGCTGTCCGAGCTTTTCGTGGCGCGCGGCGACGACCGCGCAGCGGCTGTGATGCCCGGCTTCCAGCGCGGGGCGGGGCGCTTGCGGATCGGTCCACCAGGTGTTGCGAAACCAGAGCTGCGGAACGAGGTGAAGCAGGGCCCCTTCGGGCCCGCGGTTCGTCGCGGTGATGCGGATCAGGGTGTCTTCGGGATCGACCTTCGCGAACTCGACCAGCAGATCCCAGTAGCGATCTTCCTCGAACACGCCCGTGTCCATCAGCTCGTATTCGAAATCGTGACGCGTCCGCCGGCGGTTCTCGGCGACCAGCTGCTCGTAGGGGAACTCTGCCTGGGGGTACTTGTAGATCATCGACGCGTACGAATGCGTCGGCGTGCTGTCGCTGTAGAAGTAGTATTCCTTCACGTCCTCGCCGTGGTTGCCCTCGCTGTTCGTGAGGCCGAACAGACGCTCTTTGAGGATCGGGTCCTTGCCGTTCCACAGCCCGACTGCGAAGCAGAGCAGCATGTTGTCGTCGCACCAGCCCGCGATGCCGTCCTCGCCGCTGATGTAAGCGCGCGACCGTGACTGATCGTGCGTGACGTCGTTCCAGGCTTCGACATCGCGGTTGATGTTCTCGCGAACGCTGCCCCACTGCCGCTCGCTGAGGTACGGACCCCACTTCTTCCATGGCACGCCCTGGTGGGCGGCGTCCTTCAACCGTTGTCGTTCGGCCTGCTTGTCCTGTGCGCGCATCGTCGAACCTCCTCCGGAGCGGGATCGGATGTGGAATGTGGAAAGTGGATCGTGATTAGCTTCGGACCTAGAGGTCGCGATGCAGTTGCGGGAATGGCGGAGGTGGATCCGCGTGCTCGCGCTGAACGTGCTCGGGCTGCTCGTGTTGACGCCCATCACGGCGCGCGGTGACGGCTCCGATGAACCACCGGGCGTGAACGAGCGCGTCGTCAAGATCGGCCCGCAGGCGGTCGTGATCGAGAACGAGGACGGCGACGTGCGGATGTATAGCGATCCTTCGCAGCAGGCCCCCGCATGTAAGTCGCGGAGCTCGTGCTGGGGGAAGGCTCTGAACATGCTGAGCCTGTTCGGGTTGATGACGTACCTGGACCTGACCGAAGGCGTCGAAAGCGGCGGCCGCGTCACCCAGCGCATCGGTCCGCCGGATTGACCATGAACGCGCGATACCGGTGGACCCTGCGCCTGCTCGTCGCGGTGATAGCGGCCGCAGTCGGCGCACCGATCGCGCGCGCCGATGAGGAGTCCACGCCGGCGGAAGATGGACCATGGGTCGTCGGGACCGCCGCTGGTGGCGGCGTGATCGTCGACGACTATCTGAAAGACGCGACGCCGGACGAGGCGGCCGACGATCTGCAATGGTGCTCGGTCGTTCCAGGGTGTGTGGCTGTCTGGCAGGAGGGGCTCGGCACGACTGTGATCCTCGAGCGTGTTGCGGCCGAGGGAAGTGGCATCGATCCGTCGGACGCGCTCGGCAATTTCTGACCCTCATTCGCCGACGCCCGCATCGCCCGCGTCGGAGATCGCGGCGTCGGACTTGGGATCGACGCCGATCACGACGTTCTTGTCGCAACGGGCGGCCGCGAGCGCGATCGCGAGCGCGAACGCCGCGACGGCGAGCCAGGAGCGCGATCGCGACGTCATGGCGGCGTGCTCCCCTTGCCGTCCAGCGTGTAATCGCCCGCGATGCCGAACCACCAGGCTGGCGTTTCACCCACCGTTCCCGCGGGAACGACCTGAAGCTGGTAGCGCCGCGGGTACCAGCGGACCGTGAGCGCGGCGGACAGGCCGAGGCGGTCGGTGATCCGCAGCGTGGCGCCCCCCATTGCGAGCGCGCCGACATCGACGCGCCATTCGCGTTCGGTCTGCACCAGCTCTTGCCCGATGATGCCGGTCACCGTCAGCGAGCCGCCGACGGTGAGCCAGGGGCGAAAGCGTCCGTAGGTGCCCGTGACGCGCGCGCCCGCGTCGAGCGGGAAGCGCAGCAGCTCGGCCCGCCAGTCGTGGTCCAGCATCAGCGTCACGGGGCCGCGCGCGCCCGCCGACCCGAACAGCGACCAGCGCTTGCTGCCGTAGGCGCCGCGGAACTCGGCGCCGGGCGCCCACACCACACCGCCGTTGTTGGACGCGATCTCGAAGATCAGTCCCTTTTCGATGGTGAACTCGGGCGGACCGAGGACGATCTTCGGCGCGTGCAGCTCGTTCGCAGCGAAGACGGCGGCGTGGCGCGCGCGGTCGGCGCAATTGCGCGCGGGATCGTCGATCATCATGGCGCTCGCGCGCACGGCGACGCGGTACTGGGTTCCACGGTCCTGGATCGAGATCGGCGCGACGTGCGCCTCGTCGGGCGACACCAGGTTCGCGAGCAGCCGCCGAACCGCGGCCACCTCGGGGCAGCCACCGACGGCGTCGATGGCGATGCCGTCGCCGTCCGGCGGCGGCGCGGGCGCCGCATCCCCGGCCGCGGCCAGCATCGCCGCGATGGCTGACAGGACCGCCACGGACATCGGCCGAAAGTGAGGCGGCCGCCGCCGAACGGCGATGCGCCGTCGCCTGATTCCGGTTCAGGTGGCGGCCGGATTGCGGTTCAGGTGTTACCCGCAGCGCCGGCACGTTACCGTCGGGCCCTGATAGCCGCCTACGGACGGGCCCGATGATCGGCACCGCGTTTGCTGGAAGTTCGACAGGTGGCGCGGGTAGCGGGAGTTGCGTTGGGGGTTGTGGTGATGGCGACGGCCGCTTGCGGCGGGGGCGGAACGTCCACCCCCGACGGCGGCGCCCAGCCAATCATCTCGGATTGCGCCGATCTGTTCGATCAGAACAGCGTGCGCACGTACTCAGTCGAGATCGATCCGGCGGAATGGCAGAGCATCGACGCCGAGTTTCACAATCTCGCGGCGCTCCAGACGGGAATACCGTTCGCGACGTACCACCCGGTCGTCTTTCACATGGATCAGGAGACCGTCACGAACGCGATGATCAAGCTCCACGGGCAGTCGTCCTGGTTGTGGACGGTGATGACGGACGGGGATCGCGCGAAGATGCAGTTCGACATCGCGTTCGACAAGGTCGACCCGAACGGGAAGTTCCACGGTGTCGACAAGCTGGTGTTCGACATGCCGCGGTCGGACTGGACGTTCATGCACGATCGGCTGGCGCACGCGTGGCTGCGGCAAGCCGGGATCCTCGCCACCTGCACGGCCAGCGCGCGCCTGATCGTCAACGGCAGCTACTACGGCCTTTACGTCGTCGAAGACAACGTCGGTCGCAGCGTGGTCAAGCAGTTCTTCCCGGACAACAGCGACGGCGATCTGTGGGAGGGCGGCGAGCTTCCGCAGCTGAACAAGATGACGGTCGACTGGACGCGCCTCCAGGCGTTCAAGGATGCGAACGATCTCGCCGCGGTATCGGCGATCGTCGACGTGAAGGGATCCATCACGACGTGGGCCGCCGAGGCGCTGCTCAACGACGCCGACGGCTATTACGGCGGGTTCCACAACTTCCTGCTCTACGACCAGGGCGCGCCGGGGATGGTGTTTCTGCCGAAGGACACCGACTCGACGTTCGAATACCTGGCGCTGTTCGATCTACCGGACGCCGCCGATCATCCGGTGTTCTTCTGGGAGGCGCGCGCCAAGCCGGCTCCCCCGCCAGGCCGGGACTGGATGATCGTCTTGTCCGACGACGGCTGGCGGCGGAAGTACGCGGATGCGATTGCCGCGCAGCTCGCGCACTGGGACGTTGGCCAGATCCAGGGCTGGATCGACGGCTGGTCGCAGCAGATCGCCGCCGACGTCGCGGCCGATCCGCACAGCTGGGCCACGCCGGACGATTTCAACATGGCGGTCGCGAAGGCGCGCGAGATCGTCAAGACGCGCGCCGACTACCTGCGTACGTTCGTCGACTGCGAGAACGGCAACGGCGCCGACGCGGACGGCGACGGCGCGCGCTGGTGCGACGACTGTCGCGACGACGACGCCTCGATCCACATCGGTGCGCCCGAGCTGTGCAACGGCGTCGACGACAACTGCAACGGCACCGTCGACGAAGGCTGCCCGGGCGCCACGCCGTAAGAGGAGCGGCTAGGGCGCGCCGGTGGCCGGGCAGGTGTTCGCGGTGCCCTTGGTCGAGGCGGAGGTGTTGCCGAACGGGCCGGTTCCATCCGGGCAGCGGCCCCAGGTTGGGTTGCCGTCGACGGACCAGGACGTCGAGTCGACCTGGGTCGTTCCGTCAGCCCTGTAAAGGTGCGCCTCGTCGGCGGGACCCAAACCAAATGACAATACGGCGCGCTCGATCACGTAAAAACCGCCTGCAGCGATCGTCGTCCCGTCCGGAATCGTTTAGTTGTCGGTGGTGTCGTCGTCGCGGAAGTGCCAGCCGCTGATGTCGACGGCCGCG
>DATMZL010001508.1:0-2746 GCA_035607075.1 Polyangia bacterium | reverse complement strand
CGCGCGCCGGCGTACCGGCGGGCGTGTTCCAGACGTTGCTGATCGGCGCGGACCGCGTCGGCGCCGTCATCGCCGACGATCGCGTCGCGGCTGTCACCGTGACTGGCAGCGAGGGCGCGGGGCGCGACATCGCGTCGACGGCCGGCAAGCACATCAAGAAGAGCGTGCTGGAGCTGGGCGGCAGCGACGCGTTCATCGTGCTCGCCAGCGCCGACCTGCCGCGCGCGGTCGCGACGGCCGTGAAGGCGCGCGTCATCAACAATGGGCAGTCGTGCATCGCCGCCAAGCGGTTCATCGTCGCGGACGCGATCTATGACCGCTTTGTGCGCGACTTCTCGGCGGCGATGGCGGCGTTGCGGATCGGCGATCCGGCGGCGCCCGACACCCAGCTGGGACCGCTGGCGCTGGCGTCGATTCGCGACGGGGTCGCCGATCAGGTCGACCGGTCGGTGGCGGCCGGCGCGCGGCTGCTCGCGGGTGGGAAGCGGTTGGGTGGACCTGGGTTCTTTTACCCGCCGACGGTGCTCGCCGACGTGCCGGCGGACGCGGCGGCGGCGCGCGAAGAGGTGTTCGGTCCGGTCGCGGCGGTGTTCCGCGTCGCGGGCGTCGATGAGGCGATCGCGCTCGCCAACGCTAGCCCGTTCGGGTTGGGCGCGGCCGCCTGGACGCGCGACCGCGGCGAGGCCGACCGGCTGGCCCACGAACTGGAGTCGGGCAGCGTGTTCATCAACGGCATGGTCGTCTCCGACCAGCGCTTCCCGTTCGGCGGCGTCAAACGTTCGGGTTACGGGCGCGAGCTGGGCGTCTTCGGCCTGCGCGAGTTCGTCAACATCAAGACTGTGCGGATGGCGGATCTCGGGTGATCGGGGCGTCGCTGGCGACTGCGGCAGGAACCGTCGCGGCGACGGCGGTCGATTCGGGCGCGTGCGCGTAGTCCGCGAAGCTGTCCAGGCGCGCCAGCGACGGGAACACCCAGTTGGTCGTCAGCGCGCTGACGACCGTGATCGCGCCGCCCATCACCACCGACGGAACGGTGCCCAGCAGGCGCGCCGCCACGCCCGATTCGAACGCGCCCAGCTCGTTCGACGAGCCGATGAAGATCTGGTTCACCGCCGACACGCGCCCGAGCATCCCGGACGGAACCATCACCTGCATCAGCGTGGCGCGGAAGTAGACGCTCAGCATGTCGGCGGCGCCGGCGGCGGCGAGCAGCGCCAGCGACAGCACGAACGACCTCGACAGCGCGAAGCCGATCGTGAACGCGCCGAACGCAACCACCGCGCGCATGAAGGTGCGCCCGATGTTGCGGCCCGGCGGGCGCAGCGCGATGAAACCCGACATCAACACGGCGCCGATGGCAGGCGCGGCGCGCAGCGCGCCCAGGCCGGTGGGACCGACGAACAGGATCTGGTCCGCGAAGATCGGCAGGATCGCGACCGCGCCGCCGAACAGGACCGCGACCAGGTCCAGGGTGATGGCGCCCATGAAGATCGGGCGCTTGAAAAGGAAAGCCAGACCCTCGCGCACGCTGGCGATCAGCGGCGCGTCTGAGACCGCGGATGGCGGACGCGCGGGCGCGCGGATCTTCGCGACCGTGAACAACGACACCGCCATCAGCGCCGCGGAGATCGCGTACGACCGGGTCGGCCCGACCCACGTGTAGAAGATGCCGCCCAGCGCTGGCCCGGCGACGGCGGCGACCTGCCAGATGCCGGCGCGCCACGCGACCGCGCTGGGGAACAGCGCGCGCGGGACCAGGTCCGCACCCAGCGCGTTGCGCGCGGGCAGCAGGAAGCTGCGCGCGGCGCCGCAGACGACGATGATTCCGTAGATGATGGCCTGGATGAGAGCGCCGGGGCGCGCGTGGCCGGCGAGCGCAGACGTCGACGTCGGCGCGAAAAATACCGCGCTCGCGACCGCCAGCAGACCCGCGCAGATGAGCAGGACGACGAGGGCGGTGAGCGCGACCCGCCGCCGGTCGCGCACGTCGGCGACGTGCCCGGCGTAAAGCGCGAAACTAACGAAGGGCGCCGCCTCGGCCAGCCCCACCAGGCCCAGCGCCAGCGGGTCGTGCGTGACGGCGTACATCTGCCAGGCGACGACAACTCCCTGGATTTGCGCGCTCATGGCCATAGTCAGGATGGAGATGACGAACCACCGGAAATTCGCGATTCGGAGGGGGGCGTACGGATCGTGCGAATCTTTGGGACGCGGGGCCGACGACGCGAGCGACATCGGCCCTTAGATTAGTGTAAAAGTGCCGGCTGGCCCCCCGTGACTCTCGGCAAAAACTTCCGCCTCCCGACCGATGTCAAGCCCAAGGCCTACGACGCCGACCTGCGCCTGGACCTGAACGCCGACCGATTCGAGGGCGAGCTGGCGATCGAAGTCGCGCTGGGCGCCGCGCGCCGCGCGATTTCCGTACACGCGGTCGGGCTGGACGTGACCGAGGCGCGCGCGGAGATCGGGACGCGGACGATCGCGGCGACGGCCAGCGTGGATGGGGAGAGCGAAACCGTGACCCTGGCCTTCGCGGAAGAGCTGCCCGCCGGCGACGCGCACGTGCGCATCATCTACCGCGGGGCGTTCAGCCCGGGCCTGCGCGGCCTGTACCGGGCGGGCAGCATCGCCGTCACGCAGTTCGAGGCGGCCGACGCGCGTCGCCTCTTCCCGTGCTTCGACGAACCGGCGATGCTGCCCGCCCGGTACAGGCCGCGAAGGCCCGGGCTGAACGCCCCGCGGTAGA
>DATMZL010000787.1:0-2118 GCA_035607075.1 Polyangia bacterium | reverse complement strand
CTTCACCACGTACTGCACCGCGAACTGCAGGTCGACGATGTTCTCGTCGTCGGTGAGCATCAGCGATTCCTTCAGCACCTTGGTGCGCACGTTGTTGCGGTAGCCGACTTCCAGGGTGCGGACCTGCGCGAGGTTGACGATCTCGTGCGACTGGATCGGCCACGGCAGCCGCCAGTTCAGGCCCGAGGTGGTCTCGCGCGCGAACTTGCCGAAGGTGAGGACGATGCCCTTCTGGCCCTCGACCACGATGTAGAAGCCGCTCGCCAGCCAGATCGCCACCGCCACCAGGAACAGGAGCCCCGCGCCGCCGAAGGCGAAGCGCCCGCTGCCGCCGCCGCCCGCGGAAGGCGGCTCGTCGCCGCGTCGGCGACGGCCGAACAGCTCCGAGAGCCGGCGGTTGAAGTTGCGCCACAGCTCGTCGAGATCGGGCGGGCCCTGATTGCCGCCGCCCGGGCCGCCTCTGGAACCCTCGGGCCCGCGGGAACCGCGCCCCCAGTTGGGGTCATTCAAGGACATGAGTGGAATCTAGTGAGGTTGCAGTGATTGCGACTCGGGGGCGCTGCTCGCCCTGCGCGACTGCGCGAACTCGGCGATGGCGTCGCGCAATTCCTCCATCCCTGCCCCGGTGCGCGCGCTCACGAAAACGCGCGAAATCCTACCATATTGGTCACGTTCGACGCCGGGTTCGAGGCCTGCATTTGCGCCTTTATTCCAAGTGGCGTCGATCTTGTTCCAGACCAGCAGCCGCGGCGCCGCCCCGGCGGGAATCTCGGCCAGCACTTCGTCCACCGCCCGCGCCTGGTCGTCGCGCACCGGCGAGGACGCATCCACCACGTGCAGAAGCAGATCAGCGTGCACCGTCTCCTCGAGCGTGGCGCGGAACGCGGCCACCAGGTTGTGCGGCAGCTCGCGGATGAACCCGACCGTATCGGACATCGTGATATTGCCGGCCTCGGGCAGCCAGACGCGGCGCGTCGTGGTGTCCAGGGTGGCGAAGAGCTGGTCCGCCTCGTAGGCCTTGGCGTGGACCAGGGCGTTGAACAGCGTCGACTTGCCGGCGTTGGTATAGCCGACGATCGCCACCGACAGCACCTCGCCTTTGGCCCGAGCGCGACGCTGGACCTGCCGCTGCTTCTTCAGCTGCGTCAGCTTCGCCTTCAGGGTCTTGACGCGCTGCGCGATGTAGCGCCGGTCGAGCTCGAGCTGCGTCTCGCCGGGACCGCCGGTAGCGCCGAAGCCGCCGCGCTGGCGCTCCAGGTGCGTCCAGCCGCGCACCAGCCGCGTCGACAGGTGCTGGAGACGCGCCAGCTCGACCTGGACCTTGCCTTCGGCGGTCTGCGCGCGTTGCGCGAAGATCTCGAGGATCACCTCGGTGCGGTCGAGCACGCGCCGCGCGACGACCTTCTCGATGTTGCGCTGCTGCGCGGGGGAGAGCTCGTGGTTGAAGACGACGAAAGCCGCGTTCAGCTCGTCGGCGGCGGCGCGAATCTCGTCGACCTTGCCGCTGCCGCAGAAGAACTTCGGATCGGGCCGGGCGCGCCGGCCGCCGAGCTGCACGTGGCGGCGCACGCCGGCGCTCTCCACCAGGCGCACGATCTCGGCGACGCTCTCTTGATACGCGTCGTCGCCGAAATCGAGGCAGACGATGACCGCGGCCTGCGGGTCAGCGGACGCTATTCGGGTTCCTTGTCGGCGAGGGAGATCGGCCGGGACGGCACGACCGTCGAGATGGCGTGCTTGTAGACCATCTGCGTCACCGAGTTCTTCAGCAGGACCACATATTGGTCGAACGACTCGATCTGGCCCTGCAGCTTGATGCCGTTCACCAGGTAGATCGAAACGGGAACGTGCTCCTTGCGCAGCGTGTTGAGAAAGGGGTCTTGTAGCAACTGGCCCTTGTTGCTCATGTTCTTCTCTCTTGGGGGTGTTGTCGCCATACTCTAATTGATTTTCTTGGGGTTTTCTAGCTTCAGCGGCGGCGTGACATCGCCGCATTGCGCGCGGTGGCGCAGCGCGTGATCCATGAGTACGCAGGCGAGCATGGCTTCGGCGATCGGCGTCGCCCGGATCCCCACGCAGGGATCGTGCCGCCCCGTGGTCTCGACGGTCGTGGCGCGG
>DATMZL010000501.1:0-5559 GCA_035607075.1 Polyangia bacterium | reverse complement strand
GAAGAAGTACGTCGACCTCGTGCGCGGCAACGATATCGTGTTCGCGACCGGGCCCGCGGGCACCGGCAAGACGTACCTTGCGATGGCGCTCGCGGTGCGCGCGCTGCTCGACAAGCACATCCGCCGCATCATCCTGACGCGCCCGGCGGTCGAGGCGGGCGAGCGGCTCGGGTTCCTGCCCGGCAGCATGGAGGAGAAGGTCTCACCTTACCTGCGGCCGCTCTACGACGCCCTCCACGACATGATGGACTTCGAGAAAGCCGACCAGCTGGTGTCGCGCGGGCTGATCGAGGTCGCGCCGATCGCGTTCATGCGCGGGCGGACGCTGAACGACGCGTTCGTCATCCTCGACGAGGCGCAGAACACCACCAGCGAGCAGATGAAGATGTTCCTGACCCGCCTCGGGTTCGAATCGAAGGCGGTGATCACCGGCGACGTCACGCAGATCGACCTCCCCGACAACCGCCGCTCGGGGCTGACCGAGGCGATCAACCTGCTCTCGGGAATTCCCGGGATCGCCTTCCGTTACTTCACGGAGGTCGACGTGGTGCGCCACCCGCTGGTCCAGCAGATCATCAAGGCTTACGACGCCGCTAAACCTGCGCCGGCCAGGTGATCGCGTTGAGCGAGGGTCGGGCTCTGCCCGCCCGAGCTCATCGCGGGGGGAATTGGGACCCTTTGAGGGTCCCAATCTTGATGTAATCTGGCGGTCGTGACGCAGGGGGCGGAAGCGCAGTCGGCCGACCGGGCGCGCTACGAGCTTTCCGAGCTGGTCGAGACCGCGCGCGCGCTCGCATCGGAGCGCGACATCAAGAAGCTGCTCTCGCTGATCCTGCAGAAGTGCCGGCAGGTGACGGGCGCGGACGCGGGCAGCGTCTACGTCGTAGAGGAGGAGGGCGGCAGCCAGGCGGAGTACAAGCCGGCGCCCAAGAAGTTCCTCCACTTCATGCTGTCGCAGAACGATTCGGTGAAGGTCGACTTCAAGGATCGGATCATGGACATCGACGACAAGTCGATCGTCGGGCAGGCCGTGCTGTCCAAGCACCCGATCAACATCGCCGACCTGACCAAGCTGGAAACGACGTCGGCGACGCAGAAGCTGCAGCACAACCGCAGCTTCGACGACACGACGGGTTACCGCGCGCGTTCGATGCTGACGGTGCCGATGCTGTCGGCGGACCGCGAGGTGATCGGCGTCGTGCAGCTGATCAACAAGCGGCGCGCGCCGGGTCGGCCGCTGGCCGCCGACGACGACGTCGAGGCGTTCGATCAGCGGTCCGAGGAGCTGGCGCTGGCCTGGGTCGCGATGGCGGGCATCGCGCTGGAGAACGCGCTGCTCTACGACGAGATCCGCGTGATGTTCGACGGATTCGTCGAGGCGTCGGTCACCGCGATCGAATCGCGCGATCCGACGACATCCGGGCACTCGCGCCGGGTCGCCACGATGTCAGTCGAGCTGGCGAAGAAGGTGGACGGCGTGTCGGACGGGCCGCTCGCGAGCGTCCACTTCACGCCCGTGCACTTGCAGCAGCTGGAGTACGCGGGCGTGCTGCACGACTTCGGCAAGGTCGGCGTCCGCGAGCGCGTGCTGGTGAAGGCGAAGAAGCTGTACGAGGAGGATCTGCGGACCATCCAGCTGCGCTTCGCGTACATCAAGAAGGTGCTGGAGGCGGACCACGCCGAGCGCAAGCTGCGCGTGGCGCTGGAGCTGGGCAAGTCCGACCTGGCGGAGCGCATCGCCGCCATCGACGCCGATCTGGGGCGGCGGATGGACGAGGTCGACGACGCGCTGGCGTTCGTCGGGCGCGTGAACGAACCGACGGTGCTGGATCAGGGCGGCTTCGAGCGGCTCGTGGAGATCGCGCGGCTCGTATATCTGGCGCCCGACGGCCAGCTACGCCCGTACCTCGAGGCGGACGAGGTCGCGGCGCTGCAGGTGCGGCGTGGCAGCCTGACCGAGGTCGAGCGCGTGGAGATCGAGCGCCACGTCGTCCACACGCGGTCCTTCCTGCAGGAGATCCCGTGGGGCCGTCGCTACGCGGACGTGCCGCGCATCGCCGCCGCGCACCACGAATATCTGAACGGCACCGGCTATCCCAATCGGCTGCCCGCCAAGGAGATCCCGGTCGAATCGCGCATCATGACCATCGCCGACATCTTCGACGCGCTGACCGCTTCGGACCGGCCGTACAAGAAGGCCGTCCCGATCGAGCGCGCGCTGTCGATCATCGAGAGCGAGGTGAAGGCGGGGAAGTGCGATCCCGAGCTGTTCCGCGTGTTCGTCGGCGGCGAGGTCTACAAGCGGGTCATCTGACCGTGGCGGTGAGCATGCTCGTCCGGGGGCGAGCGCAACAGATGCTGGACGCGGGGGCGCGTCGCCGACTGGTGGCGCGCGTGCGAACGGCGCTGCGGGCGCTGGGCCGACAGCGCTCGTCGACGTGCCTGGTGCTGACGGACGACGACGAGATCCGCACGCTCAACCGGACGTACCGCAAGCACGATCGCGCGACCGACGTGCTCAGCTTTCACCTGCAGGAGCTGGCGGGCGAGGGCGATCCCGCCGGCGACGGCGTCGCGCTGGGCGACATCGTCATCTCGCTGGAGACCGCCCGCCGGCGCGCGCCCGGCAAGCGCCTGATAACCGAGGCCGAACGCCTCGCCATCCACGGCCTCTGCCACCTCTTCGGCCACGACCACAAACGCCCCGCCGAAGCCAAGGTGATGTTCACCCTCGAACGGAAGCTACGCCGGCTGAAGCTCTGACAGAGCTAGAACCGAATCCCGTTCTTCGCCCGGAAAAGAAACCACTTCCACGTCAGATACCCGGCGCCGGCAGCGGCCGGAATCCAGAGGATCGGGCTGGCGGCCACGCCCAGCAGCACGGTGCCTCCCCATGCCGCCGCCGCATACATGCCCTTCTTCTTGGCTTCGCCGCGCTCACGCGTCATCAGCTCCGACATTTTGAAACCCCCCGTTCAGTCCCTAAGATGCCACCGGACATGAGCCTACGCCACGCCAAGATCGTTTGTACGTTGGGACCTGCGACGGACGACGTCAAGGCTATGGCCGCCCTGATAGATGCGGGGATGGACGTCGCTCGGCTCAATTATTCGCACGGCAGCTACGAGGAGCACGCGCGCCGCCTGGCCGCCGTGCGCGAGGGTGCGCGCGTCCGCGGCAAACCGATCGCCATCCTGCAGGATCTGCAGGGGCCGAAGATCCGCACCGGGCGCGGCGCGCCCGCCCAGATCGCCGACGGCGCGACGATCGCGCTCGTCGAGGGCAGCGCGGGCAGCGTCGGATCGAACGAATCGATCGCCGTCGAGTATCCCGGCCTCGGCGCCGACCTGCACGCGGGCGACGTCGTCCGGCTGGACGACGGGCGGATCGTCTTGCACGTCGAAAAAATCGACGGCGGCCGCGTCATCTGCGCGGTGGTGCAGGGGGGCGCGCTGCGCGACCGCATGGGCGTGAACCTGCCGTCGAAGCGGGTGCGGATACCCGCGCTCACCGATCACGACCGCCGCGATCTCGAGCACGGGCTGTCGCTGGGCGTCGACTACGTCGCGCTGTCGTTCGTCAAACGGGCGGACGACATCGTCACGCTGCGCGAGGCGTGCAGGAACGCCGGGCGCCCGACGCCGATCGTCGCGAAGATCGAGACGCCCGAGGCGGTCGACAATCTGTGGGAGATCGTCGCGGCCGCGGACGTCGTGATGGTCGCGCGCGGCGACCTGGGCGTCGAGCTGTCGCCCGAGCAGGTGCCCGTCGCGCAGAAGGAGATCATCGGCAGCTGCCGCTTGCAGCAGACGCCGGTGATCGTCGCCACCGAGATGCTGCAGTCGATGGTCGAGTCGACGCGTCCGACGCGCGCCGAGGCCAGCGACGTCGCCTCCGCGGTGTTCGAGGGCGCCGACGCGCTGATGCTCTCGGCCGAAACCGCGATGGGCAAGCACTCGCACGAAGCTTGCTCGATGATGGCGCGGATCATCGAACAGGCCGAGGCGAGCCGGTTCTACGCGCCGCCGCCGTCGGAGCCGGGGCGATCGACGCGCGAGGCGATCGCGCACGCCGCCTGCAACATCGCGCGCGACATCGGTGCCCGCGTGCTGGTTGCCTTCACCGAGAGCGGCGGCACCCCCCGCCTGATCTCGAAGGCCCGCCCCGGCGCGCCGATCGTCGCCTTCGCCGGCGACGAGGCGACGCTGCGCCAGCTCGCCCTCTACTGGGGCGTCGTCCCCCGCCTGCTCACGCTGCCATCCATGCCCGACACCGACACGCTGGTCGATCGCGTGACGCAAACCCTCCTCGAACAGAAGCTCGTCACCCAGGGCGACAAGTTCGTGATCGCCTTCGGCTCCCCCGTCGGCCAACGCACGCCGACGAACGCGATCGGCGTGATTTCTGTCTAATTTAGCAGGCTCGACTGCGTGAGCTTGAAGGGCGCGATCTCTGCGTCGAAGCGATCGCCGTCCTCCGTCACCATTTGATAGCTGCCGCGCATCGTTCCGCCCGGCGTCGCGATCATGCACCAGCTCGTGTACTCGAACTCCTCGCCGGGCCCCAGCACCGGTTGAGCGCCGACGACGCCCTCGCCGCGAACCTCCTGCACGTCGCCTTCCGCGTCGGTGATGATCCAGTGCCGGCTTTCCAGCTGGGCGGTGACGCTGCCGCGATTCGCGATGTTGACCGTGTAGGTGAACGCGAATTGGCGTGCGGTTGCGGACGATTTTTCGGGGATGTACTGGCTTCGAACCGTGACCAGAATTCCCCGTGTCAACGCCGACGACATCAGTCCCTGGTGGACAACGTGCCAAAACCGCGCGATGCATTCAAGGGGAGGCTCGAATGAGGTTAAAGACGCGTAGTGAAGCCGTCGAGCTCAGCTCGACGCGAACGTCGCGGGAGGGTATGGGAACCCTCGGAGGGTTCCCATGTTGAAAGACAAACGCTGTGTTCCATGCGAGGGCGGTACGCCGCCCCTCGACGAGCTCACGACGCGCAAATTGCTCGGCCAGGTATCGGGCTGGACCGTGACGCCCGAAGCCGGACAGGCGCGCCTGCGCAAGCGGTTCGAGTTCGTCGACTTCCTGGCCGCGATGGCGTTCATCGACAAGATGGCCGCCGTCGCCGAGGAGGAAGCTCACCATCCTGACTTCTGCGTTCACTACAGTCGCGTGGACGTCACGCTGTGGACACACGCCGTCGGCGGACTGTCCGAGAACGATTTCATCCTCGCTGCCAAGATCGACGGAATCCTCGCGTGATGCAGGGAGGCGTTGCGATTGCCGGCGCGACCGGCTTGATGGGAACCGCACTGGCGGCGGCGTGCGCGCGCGAGGGGATCCGGGTGTCGGCGCTGGTACGTGACACCGCTCGCGGCGCCGAGCTGCTGCCGGCCGCGAAGCTATGGGCCTGGAACGCGACCCGCGGCTCGCCGCCGGCGGGCGCGTTCGAAGGGGTCGACGTCGTCGTGAACCTGACGGGCGAAGGCATCGCCGAGAAGCGCTGGAATGACGCGCGCAAGAAGCAACTCCGCGACAGCCGCGTGGTCGGGAC
>DATMZL010000241.1:0-2146 GCA_035607075.1 Polyangia bacterium | reverse complement strand
GCCGGTACTGCCGCGCCGGCTTCGCCAGTCCGTGCGCTCGTGCCTCAGCAGGCCGCGCGGGGGCGACGCCGCGGCCGTTGACGAACGAATCACGCCCGGTTGAGCGGCTGCTCACGTCCCGGCCTCCAAACCACCGAGTCTTATTCGGATTTCACATCCGGGCGACGGCTGGCTGATGTCGCGTCTCTACACTGACTCGGACTGGGACATACAGGACGCAACCTCCTCCGGAAGCGTGTTGTGTGAGAGAGAGCAATCAGGCGGTTGGAAGCGTGTCGCTTCCAACCGCCTGTTGTTTTATGGGCGCTGTGCGTGCCGTCGTAGCGGACTGGCGATGCTGGTGATCGTCCCGGCCGAGAGGCCTCCCGGGCCGAAGGCGCTGACGCGAATCTGCGTGCCCACCTGAACCTGCTGGATCGTCCTGCTGCGCACGTCGGTGGTCACCGCAATCGGAAACCAGGTCTTGCCAAAGTCGGGCGAGATTTCCAACAGGAACCCGTCAGGGGTTCCGTCGCTCTGCCATTCGATGAGCGTCGTACCGCCGCCGAAAACGCTCATGACGTTCCGCGGCGCAGGCGGAGCTGGCGTCATCGGCGCCATCTCCGACATCAGGTAGAGACGTGCCCTGGAAACATACGACGGCGCTGCCACTTCGGAGATGACGAACGCTGCGTCACCACCATCGTTCGCGGCGATCGATGGCACGGGGGGTACCGCGTCGAGGTCCACGGGACCATCGCCGGGTGTGAAGAACGAAGCGAGTGGCACTCCCGAACGGCTGATCCGGGTCGCGCCGAGCCAGCCGGCATCATTCCGCGATTGTGGATATCGCCAGCCGATGATGTATTCGAAGCCGTTCCAGACGACATCGCTGCCGATGTTGGAGAACCAGTGGAAGACGGGAACTTCCGGGCCGAGCTTCAGATACCCGAATTCCTCGGTAACGATCATCGCCGACGTGTCGGCCGTGTCCGATGTGTTGTCGAGCGCGAGCAGTGATTCCGATCCGCTCGACGCCACATGAGCGCGGAGATGAACGCCGGGAATCCGTATCGGCATGACGTCGATGGCATCGCCAGTGGCGGAAACGCGAAGGATCCGCACGTGGTCGGGAACCAGAGGACACTCGCCGCATTCCACGCCCGCGTACGAGACTTCGGCGTAGACGACGATGAACTGCCGGCCGTCCCAGGCCATATCCAGCCCGGAGGCGTAGTTCAGCGGCGCCGCCTGAACGCCGAGCGGCCTCGGAGCTGTCGCGACACCGTCTGGCCCCAGGAACGCCCCAAAGAACTGGATACCGTCTGTCCACACGATGAAGTAGCGGCTGCCGGTCCAGGCCACGGCAAGCGAACTTGCGTGAGCCGGTTTGGCGATCGAAATCGGCGTGGTATCGAGCACACCGCCGGACGGCGTCAAGCGTTCGGCGACGACGCCGTCGGTATTACCCCAAACGACCAGCGTTTGCGAGACGCCGCTGGCGATCGCGGGAGAGGAGGGGAACTTCTGATCGAGCGGAAGGCCTGAGCCGTCGAGAGGTTGACCGTCGCTGCTGACGCGGCCGGCGA
Source organism: Polyangia bacterium (assembly GCA_035607075.1). GTDB lineage: Bacteria > Myxococcota_A > Polyangia > Fen-1088 > Fen-1088 > JADGRB01. The sequence continues at coordinate 578 of DATMZL010000241.1, read as the reverse complement.
CGACACTTCGCAATCCGGCTGTTTGCTCCAGCCACGCGGCCGTGAATCCCGAGCCGTTTGCCGCCACTACCGGAAGCAACTGGCGTACAGGCGTCATCGCGGTCGGTGTCGCCGTACGGGGCGAGATGCCGTCCGCGTCGACCGTGGCGATGATCGTCGACGAGCCAAAGGGTGGCGTGGCGAAAACGAGCTCGATGGCCTTGCCCGACGATGCCGAGTTGCTGAATGCTCCCCTGCCAATGTCGGTTGGCCGCGCGTCGATCAGCGTTCCATCGTCGTTGAGCCGGAGGGCGAATACCGCGGGCAGGTCCGGCGGCGACGGCTGCCCGTTCCAGACGACGACGAAGCCGCTATCGACCGGTAGAACGGTCATGGTGCCGATCGGCGGCGAGGTGCCGTTCGGAAGAGTAAGCCGGGCGATGCCGCCGTTCGCATCGATGACGGCCGAGGACACCGTCCCCACCTGCAGTTGCGGCCAGGCGACGGCGATGCGGCCGTTCTTCGACGCTACGGCGATGCTGAAGACCGACAGGAAGGGATTGGCTGGCGGCGGCTCGATCTGCAGCATCGAGCGAATC
>DATMZL010001235.1:0-17819 GCA_035607075.1 Polyangia bacterium | reverse complement strand
CCGATCGAAGGACGTGATCGTCGACGCCAATGGCAAGAACGTCTACCCGGACGAGATCGAGGACCTGTACCGTGAGAGCCCGTTCATCAAGGAGCTGTCGGTCGTCGGCGTTCCGGACGGCGTCGGCGAGCAGGTGGCGTGCGCGGTGGTCGTCGACCTGGAACACGACTCGTCGCTGTCCGCGGCCGAGGTGACGGCCAAGGTCGAGGAGCACTTCCGGAAGATCTCGACCGACCTGCCGATCTGGAAGCGGGTTCGCAGCCTTCACATCTGGGAAGGCGATCTGCCGAAGACCGAGAAGCGATCGATCAAGCGCCGCGAGGTCGCCGCCGAGATCGCCCGCCTGCGCCGCAAGAACGAGGAGAGCAAGGGGGCGCTGGCGGCGGCGGGCGAGGGCGGACAGGTCGCGTGGCTGCTGGACACCGTCGCGACGGTGTCGGGGCGCCGGCGCGCCGACGTCAAGCTGGGCAGCCGCTTCGGCGAGCTCGGCTTCGACAGTCTCATGTACGCCGAGCTGTCGAGCGCGCTCGACACCGCGGGGATCGCGCTGCCCGAGAGCGCCGACGTCACGACGCTGGGCACCGTCGCCGAGCTGCAGGAGCTGCTGGCGCGCGGGCCGGCGGCTGCGGCGCGGGAGCTGGCCGCCAAGCGGGCGCACGACGACGACGACGCGGAGATTCGCGTTCCCGGCGTCGTCTCGTCGGCGGGCAAGCGCGGCCTGGCCTGGGCGCAGCGCACCTTCTACAAGAACGTGCTCGACACGCGCGTGAAGGGGGAGGCGCACATCCCGCAGCACACCAGCTTCATCGTCGCCGCCAACCACGCCTCGCACCTGGACATGGGCGCGATCAAGGTGGCGCTGGGCGACGCGGGCCGCGACCTGACGTCGCTGGCGGCGGCCGACTACTTCTTCCGCAACCGCTACCGCCGCGCCTACTTCAAGCACTTCACCAACCTGGTGCCGATGGAGCGATCGGGATCGATCCGCAAGTCGATGGACACCGCGGAGAGCGTGCTGCGGCGCGGGCGCAGCATGGTCGTGTTTCCCGAGGGGACGCGATCGGTCACCGGCGACATGGCCGACTTCCTGCCCAGCCTCGGCTACCTGGCGCTGCGTGCCGAGGTGGGCGTGCTGCCCGCGCACGTCGCGGGCAGCTTCGAGTCACTGCCGAAGGGCACGGCCATGCCGCGCGCGCGCGCGCTGACGGTGTCGTTCGGGCCGTTCCTGTCGCGCGAGTGGCTGGCGTCGCTCACCGACGGGCTGGCGGCGCAGGAAGCCTGGCGGCTGGTGGCGGCGTTCACGCAGCGGGTCGTCGAGAACCTGCGCGACGGTGTGGCGACGACGCTGGATGCCGATGCGGCGCGCGCCGCGTGGGACGGGCGCGCGCTGGGTCCGATCGCCGTCCGCCCTGTTCGGCGCCGGCGCGTGCTGAGGTCGGTGCCATGAAAAAGGACAAGGAGGCGCGGCCGCTGGCGCTCGTCACGGGCGGCACGGGATTCCTGGGCGCGCATCTCGTGCGGCAGCTCGCCAACGAGAACCGGGTGCGCCTGCGCGTGCTCGCCCACAGCGCGCCACCCGCCTGGTTGAAGGCGAGCGCGGTGGACGCGGAGATCGCGACCGGATCGGTCACGTCGGCGGACGACGTCGCGAAGGCGGTCGCGGGCGTCGATCAGATCTATCACCTGGCCGGCATGGTTTCGCACAAGGCCGCCGATGCGCATCGCATGTACGCCGTCCACGTCGACGGCACACGCCTGGTGTGCGAAGCGGCGGTGCGCGCCGGCGTGACGCGCATCGTGATGGCGTCGACGAGCGGCACGGTGGCGGTCTCGCGCAGCGCCGACGACGTCGCCGACGAGGAGACGCCGTCGCCGGTCGACATCATCTCGCGCTGGGCGTACTACGCGAGCAAGCTGTATCAGGAAGAGGCGGCGCGCCGCGCGTGCGGCGACAAGGTCGAGCTCGTCACCGTGAACCCGAGCCTGCTGCTCGGTCCCGGCGACGACCGCCTGAGCTCGACGCGCCCGATCGTGCAGTTCCTGGCGCGCGAGATCATGTTGATGCCGGCCGGCGGCCTGAACGTCGTCGACGCGCGCGACGTCGCGGCGCTGTTGCCGGTCGTGATGGCGCGCGGGACGCCGGGGGCGCGTTACCTGCTGGGCGCGGTCAACTGGACGTTCGCCGAATTCTTCGGGCGGCTCGAACGGCTGACGAAGATCTCCGGGCCCAAGCTGAAGTTCTCGGGCGACTTCCCGTTCATGGCGGCCCGCGTGCAGGCGGAAGTGTTCAAGAAGCTGGGACGCAAGGTCGCGATCGAGCCCGAAAGCGTCGAGATGGCGCAGTACCACTGGTACCTCGACGCGGGCAAGGCGGCGCGCGAGCTGGGCTTCGTCCCGCGCGATCCCGCCGACACCTTGCGCGACACCGTCGACTACATCCGCACCCACCTCCTCGGCAACCCCGCCTTCAAGACCGCGTCCGGCTAGGGACCGAGCGCCGTCGAGAGCGGCTGGCCCTCACCCCGACCCTCTCCCGCAAGCGGGAGAGGGAGGAAGATCCGATCGCCGCCCGGGATCCGGATCCGGTCCCCTCTCCCGCTTGCGGGAGAGGGTTAGGGTGAGGGTCCGCGCTCAGTTCTTCAGGATCTGTGTGAGCGTCTGCCGCGCGATCCGCACGTCGCCGAAGTACGGCATGCCCCACAAATTCGCGAGCGCCTGCAGCAGGTCACCCTGCGTCCTGTCGATCGCCCACGTCTGCACGGGCAGCCCCATCGCCACGTGTGGCTTGATCTCGATGAAGCGTCCGACGTCCAGCCGCCCGCCGCCGCCGCCCGCGATCACGATCGGGACGTAGGCACCCGAGTGGTCGACACCGGCGCCCGACTCGCTGATCCAGACGACGACGCTCTGGTCGAGCAGCGTGCCCGCGCCCAGCGGCGTCGACCGCAACTGTCCGAGCAGCGACGCGAACTGCTGCGCGTACCAGCTCTGCATCTTCACGAAGCGGTTGCCGGACGGCGCGTTCTTCGAGTTGACCGCGTCGTAGAGGTCGATCGTGTCGTGGCTCAGCTCGTGGACATCCGTCGCGTTCAGTCCCAGCCAGGTCGGGTTGACGTGATCGCCCCACATCAACGTCACCACGCACGCCTTCGCGGTCGCGAGCGCTTCGACGGCGACGTTCATGTGCGCGGTGCCGAGCGCCGGGTAGATCGCGCTGATGTCACCGTTCGGGTCCGGTGCGGTGACGTCGTGACCGAGGACGCGCATCGCGGCCGCGCGCGGGTCGCGCTCGCCGCGCAGTGGGGTGGCGTCGTCGGCGAACGAGATCCCGGGATTGTCGTCGAACCCGAACTGGCCGACGGTGAGCCGCAGCGGCGGGCCGGCAGCGCCGCCGCAATTTCCGACGGCCGTGTCCAGCGACGGACCGTCCGCGGGGCCGCCCAGCGCGGCGCGGCGCGCGGTGAGCAACGTGAGCATCGCGTCGCCCATGACGTCATTCGCGGTGGCCAGTGTTATGTCGCCGCCTCCGGTGGGCAGGTTCGCGTTTGTCAGGCCGCTGACGACGATCAGCTCGCTCTTGTACGGCTCCAGCGCCTGCAGCATCGCGCTCATCGTGAAGCTGCGATCGCTGCCGGTCGGCCACCACTCCGGGTAGCTCGTGCCCCAGCGCGTGTAGAAGATGAACAGGCGCAGGGGACCGTTGCCGGCGTTGCCGCCGCCGGTACCGGCTGTCGCACCGCCGGTGCCTGCGCTCGCACCGCCGGTGCCCGCGATCGCACCGCCGGTGCCCGCGCTTGCCCCCCCGGTGCCCGCGCTTCCACCGCTCGTGCCCGCGTTCGCGTTCGCGCCGCCGTTCGCTCCCGCGCCCGCGCCGCCGTTTGATCCGGCGGTTGCGCCGCCGCCACCGCTGCTTCCGGCGATCGCACCGCCGCCGTTGCTGCCGGCGATGCCAGCGCCCCTTGCGCCGGCGCCCGCGCCCGATCCCGATGCGCCCCCGCGTCCGCCAGCACCGGCGGCGATGCTGCCGCCGACCCCGCCGTCCTTCTCGGAGATCGGCCGCTTGCCACAAGCTGCGGCGCACACGACCAGCGACACCACGAACGACCACACCAGAAACCGCATAGGCACTCCTTACGTCAAGGAGCGCATCGTATCACCGCGCTACTGGACGGGCGGCGGCGGAGGTGGCGGCGGGGGCGGCGGCACCGGCGGCGGCACGGGCGTCACCGTCGGCGGCGTCGACGGCGTGCCGGGCGGCGGGACGGGCGGCGGCTGCGGCTGGTCGGTGTCGGGCTGCACGCACGCCGAAAGATCGAAAAACAGAAATTCGAGCGCCTTCTCCTGCGCGCTCAGCGTCACCGACGTGCAGCCGGTCGGGAAGGGCGTCCCGTTGTCCGCCGTGGTCCCCGGATCGGACTTGTCCTTCTTCTCGCCCGACGGCACCGGCGCCGCCTTCACGTGCAGGTCGGTGTGCACGACGCGGCCGCACTGCATTTCGGCAGGCGCCTCGACAGGCGTGTTGAACGTCATGTACTGCGTCGACGTCCGCGGCGGCGACACCGAATCGTTCGGGTTCGTCGGCAGGTAGATCCACCGCTGCGTCGGCGGCGTCACCTGCGCCACGGAGTGCGCCGAATCGTAAATCTGTATCTGGCCGCGCGTCGGCGACGCGCCGTTCGCGGCCAGCCAGTCGGCCAGCGCCACGCCCTTGGGGAACGTGGTGTCGATGAGGGCGGTCGAAGGGTTAGGCGGATCGTTCTCTTCCTTCGAGCCGCCGGTGTACACCGCCGTCATCGGCCACGGCGCCGGACCTTTCCACAACCAGTTGAAGTGCAGGTGGCTCGCGAAGATGCGACCGCCCGAATCGCCGTATCGCTTCATGTTGCCGTAGAACGGCATCTTCACGTCGGCGTACTGGCTGCCTTCGCACGACAGCATCACGAGGTCGTAGCCGAGCATCTTGCTCGTGTTGCCCCACAGCGTGGTCGCCTGCGGGAACACAGCGCCGCCGTTCAACGTCGGCGCGAACCGATCCGTGCCCAGGCTGCTCGACGCGTCCGGCCGGCCGCCGATGTAGAGGTTCACGCGCCCGGCGCCGGTGTCCGTCGTGAACTCGGCGTCCGCGAGGCCGATCTTTCGCAGCAGGCATTCGAGCGCGTCGGAGCCGCCGGTCGTCAGCGCGATCTTGGGGATGTGACCTTCGGTCTGCGTGCGCGGCAGGCGGGTCAGGTCGGCGTTGGTGATCGGGTTGTCGACGCACGCGGTGACGGTCGGCAGCTTGATCTCGCGGCGCCACTTGCCGACCTGGATGACGATCGGCAGGTTCGCAACGACAGGCACGTTCTCCAGCGTGAAACGGCCGTTGGCGTCGGTCAGCGCGGTCGCGATCGGCTTGCCCGAAAGCTGCACGCTGCACTTGTCGCAAGACGCGCCCTCCGGGATCGGATCGACGGCCGCGTTCGGAACGTAAACGGTGACGTTGTAGAGCGGGACCTTTCCCGCCGGGTCGCGGATCGTCCCGCTCACCGTCGTCTTCGCGGTCCCCGTGCAGGTTTGCACCATGCACGCGATCCCGGTGCAAGGGCCCGAGTTGCTGCCCGGGCAGACGTTGGGGATCGCCATCCCGCCGGCCGGGGCGGCGCCGCACGTCATACCGCCGGGACACGCGGTTCCGCAGTCGAGCGTGCCCCCGCAGCCGTCGCCGATCACGCCGCAATAGCGGCCGCCGCCCGACGGCGTGCACGTGATCGGCTTGCAGTTGGGATCGCCGCACACGCCGGCGACGCCGCGGCCGCCGCACGTCGCGGGCGACGGGCACGCGGGGCAGTCGAGCATGCCGCCGCAGCCGTCGCCGATCGCGCCGCAGAATCGCGACGTGCCGGCGTTGCAGGTGATCGGCACGCAGTTCGACGCCACGCACAGCCCCGAGCCGCTGCACGTCTGCGCGGCCGCGCAGCCGCCGCAGTCCTTCGCGCGCCCGCAGCCGTCGCCGACGTTGCCGCAGTACTTTCCCGCCGGCAGCTGGCACGCGAGCGGCGTGCAGTCCGTGGTCACGCAGATTCCGCTCTCGCAGGTCTGGCCGGTGGGGCAGCCGGCGCAGTCGAGCATGCCGAAGCAGCCGTTGCCGATGACGCCGCAGTAGCGACCGCCCGGCGGCGTGCAGCTGACGCCCGACGAGCAGCCGCCGTCGCCGCCCCCGTCGATCACGAGCACCGGGCGGTCGACGCCGGCATCGTTTCCACCGCTGCCGCCCGGCGCGCCCCCGCCGGTGCCGGCGCTCGCGTCGATCGCGGCGGTGCCGGCGCTGCCTCCCTTGCCCGTGCTGGCGCTCGGGGTGACGCCGGCGCAGCCCGCCGCGACGGCGAACGCGACGCACAACAGTGCAAGCTCATATCGGACGACGGGGAGGGACATCGGCGGCCTCCTGGCTGACCGTTCGGGTATCCGAACGGTGTTCGGAGCGCCTAAACCCGGCTCAGCCCCGATTGAGGACGGCCCCCGGGTCATCCAGGTTCACGCCATGTCCAGCGGGGGACGTCGGCGATTTCTGCAATGGGGCGTCGCGGGCGCGGCCGCCGCGGGCGCGGCCGCCGCGGTTGCCTGGCGGGGCGGCAAGGCACGCGCGCGCGATGAGAAGCTGCCCGAAGGCATGATGCCGATGCGGCGGCTGGGGCGCACCGGCGTCGACGTGTCGCTTGTCGGCCTGGGCGGCTTCCACATCGGGCAGGCGCGCGACGAGCAGACCGCCATCCGGATCATCCGCGCGGCGATCGATCACGGCGTCAACTTCATGGACAACTGCTGGGACTACAACGACGGTCGCAGCCACGCCTGGATGGGGCGCGCGCTGCGCGACGGCTACCGCCAGCGCGCGTTCCTGATGACGAAGATCGACGGTCGGACGCGCGCGGCGGCGGCGGCGCAGATCGATCAGAGCCTGCGCGCGCTGGACACGGACGTGATCGATTTGATGCAGGTGCACGAGGTCATCCGCGCGACCGATCCCGACCGCGTGTTCGGCCCCGACGGCGCGATCGAGGCGCTGGTCGCCGCGCAGAAGGCGGGAAAGATCCGCTTCCTCGGGTTCACGGGCCACAAGAGCCCGAGCATCCACCTGAAGATGCTGGAGGTCGCGGCGGCGCATCGGTTCGCGTTCGACACCGTCCAGATGCCCGTCAACGTGATGGACGCGCACTTCGACAGCTTCGAACGGCGCGTGCTGCCGGCCGCCGAGAAGAGCGGCGTCGCGGTGCTGGCGATGAAGCCGCTCGGGTCGGGCGTTTTTCTTCGCAGCGCGCCACTGGCCAGCGGCGCGATCTCGCCAACCGACTGTCTCCGCTACGCGATGGCCAGCGGCGCGTCGGTCGTGATCACCGGCTGCGAATCGATGCGCGACCTCGGCCAGGCGCTGGACGCCGCCTACGGATATCGCGCCCTGACCGACGAGCAGCGCCGGACGCTGCTCGCCTACACGGGCCCGGCCGCCGAGAGGGGCGAGTGGGAGAAGTACAAGGTGTCAGAGATGTTCGACGGGACCGGCCGCAACCCGCACTGGCTCGATTCGGCGAAGCTCTGAAGCGCCTCGATTCGCTACATCGTTCGAGGCGAGGCGAGGCGACTCTATCGGGCGGCCGGCTCGCTTTGCCGGTTACGGCGTCGCCCAGGTGTGAGACGCGCTTTAGGCGCGCAGGCGGAGGGCGCCCGGCAAGACCTCGAAGGTCGCGGGCAAATAGCCGGGGGTCTCGCCGTCGAGCTCGACGGGGATGCTGGCGGCGGCCTCGACCGGCTCGACGTGGACGCGCGTGACGCGCGCGTGGGTGACCTGCTCCAGTTCCAGGTGCGTGCCGCTGAACAGGCGGCCGAGGTTCGCGACCACCTGGCCGCGCGTCATGTCGCCGACCGCGACAAGGTCGAACGAGCCGTCGTCGATCAGCGCCTCGGGGCAGATCTTCATGCCGCCGCCGAAGAAACGGCCGTTGCCGACCGCCGCCATCATCACGCGCCGGCGCGTGCGCTCCTGCCCGTCGATCGTCAGCCAGACGTCGTGGTTGTCGTGCGCGAACAGCTCGCGCAACGTCGCGCCCAGGAACGCGATCTTGCCGCCGAAGCGCTTGGACGACGCGTTCGCCCGGCGCGCCACCGCGCTCGAGAATCCGAACGACGCGACGTTGACGAAGTGTCGGACGCTCTCGCCGCCGTCCGCCGTCCGGTAGCGGACGCGCCCGGCGTCGACGGGGCGGGGCTGGGCCTGGCGGATGTGCTCGGCGGCAGCGGCGATCTCCTTCGGCACCTCGAGCGTGCGGCGGAAATCGCCGCCCGTCCCGCGCGGGATCAAGCCGATCTCCGTGCTCGCGCCGGCGCCGGCGGCCAGCACGCCGTCGGCGACCTCGGAGATCGTCCCGTCGCCGCCCAGGGCCAGGATCAGCCGGCGGCCCGTGGTCGCTTCGCGGCGGGCGATCTCCGTCGCGTCGCGCGGCGCGGTCGTGAACGCGCTGTCGAGCTCGCCCAGCCCATCCGCCAGCGCGCCCCGGATGCTGGCCCAGCGTGCTTCGGACAGGCCGCCGCCGGAACGCGGATTGACGATGACGAGGGGGCGGCCCGAATCCAACGAACACTTTCTAACAGACGGGGGCCGCGCCCGGTATCCTCTCGCCGCGAATGTTTACCGGCGTGCTCATGGGCCTGGGCGCCAGCGCCTGCTGGGCGCTGGCGAACGTCGCGATCGCGCGCGCCGGGCGCAGCCTCGGGTCGGTCCGCGCCCTGCTGTGGGCGCAGCTTGCCGGTGCGGGCATGGCCGCGATCGCGTCGGCGGCGATCGACGACAGGAACCTGGCAGCGTGGCCGTCGGTGGGCGGCTGGCTGGCTGTCGCGGGCGGCGCTGCTCTGCTCGCGTACGGGTGCATGTTCTACGCGTTCGAGCACGGAAAGCTGACGGTCGCGGTCCCGATCATGTCGTCCTGGGCCGTGCTGTCCGCGGCGCTCTCGATCGGGCTGTTTCACGAGCGGCTCGCGGGCGCTCAGTTCGCGGGCGCGGCCGCCGTCGTCGCGGGCGCGCTGGTCGTGTCGCGCTACGCGCGCGCGGTGAGCGCGCCCGGCGCGGATGGGCCGCGGCCGCGCTGGCTGTTCGCGTCGGTTGGCGCCGCGATCGGTTTCGGCGTGTTGATTCCCGTCATTGCGCGCCTCGTGCCCGTGTTCGGCAGCGTGGGCGCGATCGGTGTCGTCTATCTCGCCGACATCGTGCTGGCGTTGCCGCTGGCGCTGGTGCTCCGGATCGGGCTCCGGCCGCCGGCCGGCGCCGCCTGGTTGCCGATCCTGGCCGCCGGATTTTTCGAGACCGCTGGCTTCGCCTGCGTCACCGTCGGCGCGCGCTTCGCACCGCTCGCGCTGGTGTCGCCGTTCGCGAGCGTCGCGTCCGCTCTGACCGTGCTCTACGCCTGGGTGATTCTCCGCGAACGGCCCGCGCGCCCCGTGCTGATCGGCGCCGCCCTGGTCTGCACCGGCGTCGTCATCCTCGCGCTGTAGCGCGCAACGAAATTAGTGCTGCGCCGACAACGTCGGCGAATGAGAAAGGCGGCGGGGCGCTACTTCCTGGAATGGGATCCGACGGCGCAGGAGGAGTTCGAAGTCCTCAAGCCGTTCGATGCCGGTCCCATTTTGAGGGCCATCCGTGAGCTTCGGTACCAGGCCGAGGACGAGACGCGAAATCGCAAGCCACTTCGTCAGGCGATCCGCGGCGTCCCGGAAGCCTCGTGGGAGCTCAGAATCGGCGACCATCGCGTTCTGTACGACGGGGAAAAGCACCGGACCGTCAGATTGCTTCGAGTATCTTCAAAGGGCGGCTGACAATCGAAGAGGCCGCAAGCGGGAGCCACCGTGCGTAAAGGGTTCACCCTCACGAAAGCAGAGGCACGCGAGCTGAAACGGCGTTCCGACGAGTGGGATCGCCGCGGGTGGGGAATTCCACATGCCGTCGTCGAGGCGAGATGGCTCGCACGACTCGGACGCGAGCTGCGGCAGATGGTTCGCGCCTACGATGGCAGCGGCAGAAGCGCGAAGAAGTTGCTGGAGTGCATCCTCATCGCCGAGGAGGAAGGCGTGCCCGACGTTGCGGAGATCCGGCGGGAACTGGCGGCGAAGCTCGGGCGGAAGCGGGCGGCGTAACCCGGTCAGCGCGAGGCCGGGAGCCAGCGGCCGAAGGCGGGGACCTTCAGCAGCACGCCGACCTCGCCGAAGGTTTCGGGCGCGCTGCCCGTGAAGTGGCCGAAGCGTCCGGTGATCGCGAGCAGCGACGTGCTGATGAGCGGGCGGACGACGAAACCCTGCCGGTGGCCACCGGGCCACAGCTCGATCAGGTAGCCACCGTCGAGGCCGAAGGGGCCGACGCCGATCTCCGGGCCGGCGCTGAGACGGGTCGTCTTCGCCGCAAAGTCGCGCACGACGTCGCCGTAGCCGCCCAGCCAGAGCAGCGAACGCGTCTGCGTGCGCGCGACGCTGACCTCGAAGCCGAGGTACGCGCCGTCGGCGGCGTTCCGGTGGATGCTCCAGCCCGTCGCGAGCCCGAGGGGCACGGTCCACGCGCGCGGCGACGGCGTCGGGCCGGGCGCCGTCGCGAACGTTTCTTTCGGTGTACTGCCGAGGGCGAGGATCACACGTGCGAGCGCATCCGCGCGCCGCTGCATGATCTCGGCGTCGACGCGTTCGATGACGTCGGACGGTTGGTGGTAGTCGCTCGATTCGCCGGAGCCGAAGAACAGCGTCGGGATCCCCACCGCGTCGAACGCGGCCGAGTCGCCGCGGCCTTCCGACTGGCGGCTGATCTCGGCGTCGACGGCGGCCGGGAGATCCTGGGCGGCGATCGCGACGACGCCCGCGGGCGCGCACGCGGCGTCGACCAGGGCGCGCAGCGCGGGCCGGTCGCGCGCGCCGACCAGCCCCATGGCGCGCGCGCCGTCGATGCCCAGCGCGCGCTTCGCCGGTCCGAACGCCGCCTGATCGACGAGCGGCCGCCCCATCATGTCCAGGTTGATCATGACCGTCATGCGCGCGCGCGGGACGGGCGGCGCCGCGACGAACGCGCGGCTTCCGACCAGGCCTTCCTCCTCGGCGCCGAAGAACACGAACAGCACCGAGCGTCCGAGCTCCGCGTGACGCGCGCGCAGCGCCCGCGCCAGCTCCAGCACGACGGCGACGCCGGTGGCGTTGTCCTCCGCGCCCGGAAAGCGAGGCCCCAGGTGATCGATGTGCGCGCCGACGACGATGACGCTGGCAGGATCGCGGCCCGTGAGCAGCGCGCGCACGTTGACGCTGGGGTTGCCAAACCGCGCCACCGTCTGGCGCTGCGGCTGCAGGCCCGCCCGCGCGAGCTCGGCTTCGACGTAGCGTGCGGCTTCAGCTTCACCTGCGCTTCCGGCGGCGCGGCCCTCGAGGCCCGCGCTCGCGAGGACCTGCACGTGCCGCATCAGCGCGGCCGCGCTGAGCGGCGGCAACTCCGTCGGTGCGGACGCGGACGCGAGCGCGACGGCGGAAAGGAGCGCGGCGAGGAGCACCGCCGCGATGATAAGCCGATGCTGCGCCCGACTACTTCCGGACGTAGAGCCCGGAGGTCAGGACCAGCACGGCGACGACGATGGCAGGGACGACGAGCATGTCTTCTAAAAAAAAAACGGGCCTGGTAGCGCTGCGCGGACAGCGCTTACCAGGCCCGCCCCCCAGTGCGATGCCTTTCAATTACATCAACCGTGCCACGCCGAAGTCCGCGGAAACTCGGGCCAGGCCGCCTGGTTCTGTTTCAGGCGGTACTACAAGTGTTGTACTTCAAGCAACGACAGCTGATGGACGGCCGGGCTGCTACACTGCCGCCGCCATGGCGCACCAGTACATCTACACGATGCAGAACCTCCGGCGGGTTCACCCGCCCAACAAGGAGGTGCTGAAGGGGATCTATCTGTCGTTCTACCCGGGCGCGAAGATCGGTGTCCTCGGATCGAACGGCGCGGGGAAGTCGACGCTGCTGCGGATCATGGCGGGCGTCGACAAGGACTTCTTCGGCGACGCCAAACCGGCTGACGGCATCCGCGTCGGGTTCCTGCCGCAGGAGCCCGCGCTGGATCCGGCCAAGAACGTCCTCGGCAACGTCGAGGTTGCCGTCGCGGCCACCAAGAAGCTGCTGACCCGCTTCGACGAGGTGAACCTGAAGCTGGGCGAGGACCTGAAGCCCGGCGAGATGGAGAAGCTTCTCGAAGAGCAGGGCAAGCTGCAGGACGCGATCGAAGCCGCCAACGGCTGGGATCTCGATCGAACGCTGGAGATCGCGATGGACGCGCTCCGCCTACCGCCCGCCGACGCCGACGTGACGAAGCTGTCGGGCGGCGAGCGGCGTCGCGTCGCGCTTTGCCGGATCTTGCTGGAGCGGCCCGACCTGCTCTTGCTCGACGAACCCACCAACCACCTGGACGCCGAGAGCGTCGCCTGGCTGGAGCATCACCTGCACGAGTACCCGGGGACGATCGTGGCCGTCACGCACGATCGCTACTTCCTGGACAACGTCGCGGGCTGGATCCTCGAGCTGGATCGCGGCGCCGGGATCCCGTGGGAGGGGAATTACTCGTCGTGGCTCGACCAGAAGAAGAAGCGCCTCGAAGGTGAGGAGAAGGCCGAGTCGGCCCGGCAGCGGACGCTGGCGCGCGAGCTCGAATGGGTGCGCGCATCGCCGCGCGCGCGCCAGGCGAAGTCGAAGGCGCGCCTCGCTGCGTACGAGCAGTTGCTGGCCGAGGAGACGCAGAAGCGCGAGGAGGCTATCGAGATCAGCATCCCGCCGGGCCCGCGCCTGGGCGACGTGGTCGTCAAGGCGGAGAAGCTGCGCAAGGGATACGGCGACACGCTGCTGATCGACGACCTGACGTTCAACCTACCGCGCGGCGGGATCGTCGGCGTCATCGGCGCGAACGGCGCCGGCAAGACCACGCTGTTCCGGATGATCACCGGGCAAGAGAAGCCCGACGGCGGCGCGCTGCGCATCGGCGAAACCGTGAAGCTCGCATACGTCGACCAGAGCCGCGACACGCTGGATGGCAACAAGACAGCGTTCGACGAGATCGCGCAGGGCGCGGAGATCCTGGAGATCGGGAAGCGGAAGATCCCGGCGCGCGCCTACGTGGCGGGCTTCAACTTCAAGGGGACCGATCAGCAGAAGCGCGTGAAGGACCTGTCAGGCGGCGAGCGCAACCGCGTCCACCTCGCGAAGCTGCTGCGGTCGGGAGGCAATGTCCTGCTGCTCGACGAGCCGACGAACGATCTGGACGTCGACACGCTGCGGGCGCTGGAGGATGCGCTGCTCGCGTTCGCGGGGTGCGTCGTCGTGATCAGCCACGATCGCTGGTTCCTCGACCGGATCGCGACGCACATGTTGGCGTTCGAGGGCGACAGCCAGGTGGTCTGGTTCGAGGGCAACTACCAGGACTACGAGGCCGACCGCAAACGGCGGCTGGGCGCGGCGGCCGACCAGCCGCACCGCATCCATTACAAGAAGCTCATACATTGATTGCCCGCGCCGGTGCCGTCGGATCGCGTTAATATTGCGGCCATGATTTCGTACGAAGAGCTGGACCGGGCACTGGCCAGGTGGAAGGCGCGGAAGAGCGGCGGCGCGGTCGACGCGCCGGCCGTCGCGACCGATAGCGGGGCGACGCCGCTGCCGATTCGCGCCGAGGAGCTGGGGAGCATCCCCACCGACGTGTCGCCGCTTCCGGGCGAGCGCACCGGCGAGATCGACGCCAACGAGCTGGTCGAGTCTTACGACGAAGCCGAGTAGCGGGCGCTGCCCAGGGCGGCTTGCCCTCACCCCGACCCTCTCCCGCAAGCGGGAGAGGGAGGAAGATCTAGAAGTAGAAGCGGACGCCCAATCCGCCTTCGATGTCGAGCCACAGGCCCGGCACCAGCACGAACACGGGCGCGACCTCGAAGAACACCTCGAGGAAGTTCGGGTTGTTGAACATCAGGTCGAGGCCAATCGCACCGCGCGCGCCGATGCGGACGCAGTCGCCGTTGCAGTTGCCGATCCAGGTCAGCCGCCCGCCCGCGCCCACGTGCCAGTCCAGCTGAGCCTGGCCGCGCACGATGTTGGACTGCCACAGGTAGTCCATGTTCATCGTCGCCCAGTTGTAGCCGCCGCGCTCGCAGACCGTGTTGCCGTTGTTGTCGGTGAAGCACCGGTTGGCGAAGCCGTAACCGTAGAACCCGAGACCGAAGTCGAGCGCGTTGGTTGGCGCAATCCACACCTTGCCCGTCAGGCCGGTCGGAGCGCCGATCACGACGCCCAGGCCGAACTTCCGGTTGTAACCAACCTCCGTCGCTGCCGCTGGCTTCACGATCGCCAGCAGCGACATCGCCACCAGCGCGCTCAGGATTGTCCTTTTCATGCCAGCTATAGTACGCGCGAAAGGATTTCCTCCGAAAGTTTCTCGCGGGGTGAGTGCAGCTCGTGACGACGCGTACCAGTCGGTTTTTCGCCGCCAGCGTCGCGGTCGTGACAACGATTGCGGCGCTTCCATCGTGCAATCGCGCGAAGCAAACCGCGCCCATCGAGACGCGACGCGCACCGGTCGCCGTGCGCAGCGCGCCGCCTGCGCCCGCGCGGCCGCGGGCAAAACCGATCGCCGCCGCAGATGCGTTACCGGTGTTGCCGGAGCTTCCGCCAGAGCGGCGCGCCATCCAGATTGTCGGCAGCGGCGAAAACGGCGGCGACGATTTTAAATTCGAGGAGCGACAGGTCGACGCCGACGCCGCGCGCGCGCGCGGCCTGACCGTCGTCGATCTTTCCGACGCGTGGGCGCCGTCGGTGCTCGACGGTGCGGGCTATCGCTCCGTGTTCACCGCGCTCGCCGCCGATCGCGGCGACGGCGACGGACAGCCGCTGGCGGCGGGCGAGCGGAATTACCTGGAGCTCTACGGCATCCCGCCCGCGCTCTCGGTCTTGCGCCGGCGGTTTCTGATCGACGCGGGCGGCGCGTGCGCGCACGCGTTCGACGTCGACACCTTGCTCGCCGTCGATCAGATCCGGACGTGGGGCGCCAGCACCGAACAGAAGGAGCTGGCCCGGCACCGCGCGCGCGGCGCGCGCCTGCAGGCCGCGCGCGGCGACGCGAGCGCCGACGATCTACAGGCGCTGGCCGAGGGCGAAGGACGCATCGCCCGCGACGCCAAGGAGCACCTGCGCTTCGAGGCCGAGCGGCTCGCGTTCGCCGAGGTGGAGAAGCGGCTCGCGTGTGAGGGCCTGATGGACGCGCGCAAGCACAAGACGGGCGCGTACGACACCGAGATGCGGACCGCGATGCTCGACTTTCAGCAGAAGCAGGCGGTCATGGATCAGGCCGACATCAAGCGCGGCACGCTGGAGGCGCTGGCGCGCCAGCCGCTGGAGAACGACTTCGCCGCGCTCGAGCGCGTGCTGACCGAGCGCGCGATGCACGCGGGCGGCTTCATCGAGGACGGCAGCATCGGAACGTCGGTCTCGGATCCCGCATATCCGACCTACCTCGGCGCGGACGGCGCGCGCCATCGCGTCCCCGATCTGGCGACGGCGGCGCGCGACGCGACGCTGACCGCGCTGGGCATCGCGACGCCCGAAGATGCGGTCGCGTTCTTCCGACGCCACCCGCGCGACGATTTTCGCTGGCTCAAGGTCGCGGTCCGTTTGCCGCCGCCGCCCGAGTACTACGGGCGCGCCATGGATCTGTCCGTCGAGATCGATCGCGGCGACGTCTGGTACGACTTCCCGTTCGACGCGGCGGGCGTGCGCCAGCCGCAGCCGCGCGAGCGCTTTCCCCAGCTGACGCTGTTCGTGAAGTGGCGCGGCGAGCGTGTCCCGCTGGTGCGCTGGCGGACCACTGTCGGCGGCTGGCGCGCCGAGCTGGCGAACGACGGGCAGGAGTACTATCGCTACAAGGGCTCCGACGTGGGGCCGCGCGTGTGGCGGCACATCGTCACCGCACCGGTCTGGATCCCGCCTGCGACGTCCCCTCTCGGATCGATGGTGAAAGAAAAACGCGTCGCCGGGACGTACGCGCGCGTGACCAACTACGACGAGACCGGCCCCGGCTTCCTGTCCGCCTACGGAATGGTGGCGGCGATCCACGAGGAGATGCGCAAGGGGCCGGGCGGCGCTCGCTACTTCGACAACGGCATCCGCACGCACGGGTCGTTCGACTACCCGTCGCTGCGCGGGCGCTTCTCGCACGGGTGCCATCGCCTCTACAACCAGCTGGCGATGCGGCTGTTCAGCTTCGTGCTCGATCATCGGCGCTCGCGCGTCACCGGACCGGTCGCGGCCGGCACCCGGCGGGTGTTCTATTCGAAGGGCGAGGTGTTCGAGATGCGGCTGCCGAGTCGCGGTTACTACCGAGAGCTCGAGCCGCCCATTCCGGTGGACGTCCTGGAAGGGCGAATCAAAGGGAAGCTCGAGAAACCGATCGCCGGGTATGTGCCGAAGCCGGGCGTGAAGTACGCATCGTCGCGGCTGCCGAGGATGTCGGACACGCCCGAGGACAGGGCAGGCGGCGGGGATTCGCAGTGAGTCTTCGGCGCGCGCAGGTTCTGGCGCCGCTGGGGCTCGCGCTCATCGCGCGGCAGCGCCGGCCACGCGCCGGCGGCCGCGCAACAGCCGGTCGCCGCCGACGTGGAGCCGCCGCCCGCGGCCGCCGCGCCGGCGCCCGCGCGCATGCCCGCGTACGACGACCTCGAGCCCGCGCCGTCCGACGATCGCCCGGACGCAGGCACGGTCAAGATCAAGCTGATCGCCGATGCGCGGCGGCAGGCCCACGTGTTCTGGGGCCGCAAGGATCTGGGAGTCGCGCCGCTCGAGATCGTCCGGCCGCGCGGCAGCGCCCCGATGGATCTGACGATCCAGGCGCCCGAGTGTCTTCCGCTGCACACGCGCGTGTTCACCGACAAGGACGACGCGCTGTCGTTCCGGCTCTACACGGAGCGCGAAGCATCGGGGTTGCCCGGATATTCGGCGCCCGCTCCGGCCCCCTCTGGCCCTACCAAAACGCGGCGTCAGTTTTGAGGCGTTGTTAAAAAACCGTCGACGACGGCGGTTTTTCGCTTTCAAGTTGTCCGGGTTTCACCCACAATGCCGGCAATTTTCCCCGAAAAAGGAGAGCACGCTCATGGCCAAGCCGATGTCTAAGTCGGACCTTATTTCCAAACTTGCCGAAGAGAACGCTGACAAGCTGTCCCGCAAGGACGTGAAGTCGGTGCTCGAGACGCTGGCTACGGTCGGCTACAAGGAGCTCAAGAAGAACGGTGTGTTCTTGCTCCCTGGCTTCGCCAAGTTCGTCGTCATCAAGAAGCCGGCCACCAAGGAGCGGAAGGGCATCAATCCGTTCACGAAGGAGCCGACGGTCTTCAAGGCCAAGCCGGCCCGCAAGGTGCTGAAGGCGCGCCCCGTCAAGGCCGCGAAAGACGCCCTTTAGGCGAATCGGCCCCACGTTAAATCAGAGGCCGACCGACTAGCGCTGTCCCGACGGGCAGCGCGCATTATATTCGGCGAGCATGGATGGGCTCGCTCGCCGTTTTGTAGAGGTTCGCCGTCAGACGGATCGTCTGGCGGAACCGCTTTCGGCAGAGGACTGCCAGGCGCAGTCCATGCCGGACGCGAGCCCGACCAAGTGGCACCTCGCGCACACGAGCTGGTTCTTCGAGACGTTCGTGCTCGCGGGGCGTCCGGGGCACGTCCCGTTTCACCCGCAGTTCGGCTACCTCTTCAACTCGTATTACGAGGCGGTGGGCGAGCGGCACGCGCGGCCGCGCCGCGGCCTGCT
>DATMZL010001230.1:0-11494 GCA_035607075.1 Polyangia bacterium | reverse complement strand
CGCGACGCTGCCGGCCCCCCCGGAGCGGCACAGATCTGCGCGCGAGCGCCGATCGATCTCGCTCTACGCGCGCGCCGAGACCGCGCTACGCGAAGGGCGGCCCGCGATCCGCGACGAGTTTCGGCGCATCCTCGCGACGCTGAGACGGCATGAAGCGGGCGCGGCGGGCGACGCGCCGGATGTCGCGAACGTCGACTGGTTGCTGCGCTGGGTGTTGCTCGAAGGTCTCGTCACGGCGCGCGTGGACGCACGGCTCGCGCACGACGTGCGCAGCGAGCTGGAACGGCTGGAGGTCGAGCTGCGTCACGAGCAGCCCATAGCGACGGGGCTTCGCGCATGCGGTTGACGAGCGCGCTGGTGGCGGCAACCGCGCTCGCTGCGACCGTGGCGGGCGGCTGCGGCCGCGCCGACGAGGCGGACGGCGCCCACGTCGACAACGATGACGACGACGGCATGCTGAGCGGCGAGCTGGCGGTGTACATCGCCGACGATTTCGACGGTCACAGCGAGACGCGCTACGCGCTGCGGACCGCCACTGGCGAGGAGCTGCCGCTGTCGTTCGACGGCGACGCCGACCATATCGGATTGACGCCGGGGACGCGCATCGCCGTATCGGGCGTCCCGGCGGGCGGCGGGATGCGCGTGACGTCGTTCCGGAAGTTGCCGGCGCCGATCGCGACGCGTCGGTCGGCGCTCGTCAGCGGATCGGCCTACGCGCCGCGATCGTTCGCCCTCGTTCTCGTCGACATCGGCGGCGGCATCGACGTCACCGCCGACGGGATGATGGGCACGCTGCTCGACGATCCGGATTCGCTGCGCAACTACTACCTGGACGCTTCGTTCGGCCGGCAGGACATCACCGCCGACGTGCTGGGGCCGTTCTCGAATCCGCTCACGACCTGCACGTCGACCGACATGACCCGCCTCGCAAGCGCGCTGCGGCCGCGGCTGCCGATGGGTTACGACCATTACCTGTGGTTCCTGGGCAGCACGCTGCGCGCGTGCAACTGGGCGGGGCTGGCGTCGCTGGGAACGGCGGACGCGCCTACCCGCGACACCTGGTACAACAACCAGACGAACTGCATCGTCCTGGTTCAGGAGCCGGGACACAACTTCGGCATGCAGCATTCGTCGTCGCTGCGCTGCCCGGGCGCGTCGTTTGCGGACAACCCGAACAGCTGCACGACAAGCGAGTACGGCGACATCTTCGACCCGATGGGGAACGGCTGTCGCCACATGAACGCGTGGCAGAAGGCGTACCAGGGGTGGTTCGGCGGCTGTAACGGCGTCGCAGTCACGGCGAGCGGGACGTTCACGCTGCTGCCGATCGAGAGCCGCTGCGATGGCGCGCAGTTCCTGAAGGTGAAGGCGACGAAGTCGCGCACCTTCAACCGGCCCGCCGCGGGCGGCGGCGGCGCCACCGTCGAGACGCTGGCCTTCTACTACGTCGAGCTGCGCAGCCCGCTCGGGTTCGATGGCCTCGTCGGCAATCGTTCGATGCTGAGCCCGCAGGTCCTCATCCACGTCGGCAACGACATCCGATCGCGCACGGAGATCGGGCTGCACACGTTCCTGCTCGACATGACGCCGGCCACGACCACAGGCAGCAGCGGCTTCGGCGACGCCGCGCTGCCGGTCGGCGCGACGTTTACCGATCCGGCGGGCGGCGTCAGCATCACCGTGCAGGCGGTCAGCGCGACGGACGCGACGATCAAGGTCGACGTCGCGAACGGAACCGGTGCGCCGACGTGTCTCGACGGGACGACGTTCGCGACGCCGGGGCCGGGGCCCGAATCATGTGGCGGCGGTGGCGGGGGCGCCGGCGGCGCCGGAGGCAGGTCCGGCTCCGGCGGCCGCGGTGGCGCCGACGGCGGCGCGACAGGAAGCGGCGGCTCCACGGATCGCGGCGGCACGACGGGAAGCGCGGGAGCGGGGCCGGGCGGTAGCAGCAGCGGCGGCAGCGGCGGCGCCGATGTCGACGGAAGCGTCGTCGGCCCGCCGCCCGATGGCGAGACCGGTTGCCACTGTGCGCCCGACCCGACGTCGGAGCACGGACCGCGAAGCGCGATCGCCGCGCTGATCGTCGTCGGGCTCGCGCTGACGCGGCGCCGTCGCGCTACGGTCGTGATCGCGTTGGCCCTCACCGCGACCGCGGCGCTTCCCGGGCTGGCGTTCGCCCAGCCGCCCGAGGCGGCAGGAAACACCGCCGCGGGCGCCGCGACCGGCGTCGGCGCGCTGGAAGCGACAGCGAAGCCGCCGGCCGCGACGTCGCGCTGGCACGGGAGCCTGTTGCTGTTCGATCAGTCGGTGACGACTCAGACCCTCGGCATCGGCGGCGACTACCAGAGCGCCAACCCGACGTACGAATGGTGGATCGCATTCAAGCCGCAGGTCTTCCTGCTCGAACGGCCGAAGGATCGCCTCAGCATCAACCTGTGGACCAACCTGTACCTCGAGCTGACGAACAGCGACACGACGACGGAGAAGCGCGAGCTGCTCGTCGGACCGACATACCTCTGGTCGAGTTACGCGCGCACGTTGATCGAGCGCGGCGGATACAAGACGACGGCGACGGTCGGCCCACGCGTGACGCTGCCGACTGACCAGGCGGCGCGCGCTGCGGGCCAGTACTTCGTGCTGGGCGCGAGCCTAGGCGGCGCGCAGGCGTTCCCGCTGCGCGGCAAGGACGCGCGCGCGCTGCGCGGGCTGCGTCTCGGCGCCAGCGTCCTCTACAACCATGCGTTCTGGGCGGCGACGACGCCGATCAACGACGACATCCATCAGGTCCGGCAGGACCTCGGCGGACGCACGATCATCGACGACCAGCTGCGCGGCGGGCTGAACGCGAAGCACGCGCTGAACCTTTACTTCACGGGCGATCTCCAGATCCTGTCGCGGCTCTCGTTCGCAGCGTCGTACGTGCTGTTGCAGCAGTGGTCCTACGAACCGACGCCGGCGGTGGTGCCGACGATGACCGGTCCGGTCGTCGTCGGTCCCGGGATCGCCGACGCGACCACCTACCGCGTGACGACCTGGCTGACGTCGTCGTTCGATTACTCGCTGACGAACGAGCTGCTGGTGAGCCTCGGCTACCTCAATCGCGCCTCGCAGCTGGGACCGGACGGTACGCGCCGCAATCCACTCTGGAGTCCCGAGGCGCGCCTGTTCCTCACCGTCACGTGTCGCCTCGACGCGTTCTACGCGCGGGTCACGCACCGTCCGCTCGCCGCCGAGTGATCGGGCGTCGCGCGATCGCGCAGACCCCTCTCCCTAACCCTCTCCCCGCTTCGCGGGGCGAGGGGATCGGATCCCGCGTGAGCGTTCGGCGGGTGCGAACAGTGGTGTTCGGGTAATCCCGCGATTGTCTCGTGAGCCGATCTCTAGACTGCGCGCATGTGTTCGTTCTCGACGGTGGTGCTCGCGGCCGGTTGCGCGCTCGGGTTGCTCGCCTGCGCCGGCGACGGAGATGTCATCGGCGGCAGCGGCGGCGCAGCGGGCTCGGCTCACGGCGGCGCGGGCGGACGCGGTGCAAGCGGCGGAGCGAGCGCCGGCGGCGCGACGGCTGGCGCGGCGGGCGGTGGCGCGGGAACGACCGGCACGGGCGGGCGGGGCGGCACCACCGGCGCGGCGGGCGCGGGCGGCAGCAGCGGCGGGGGTGCGTGGGACTGCCTCGATGTGCCCGGCACGCTCTGCATCTGTTACATGCGCGCCGGCACCGATGCGCCGGCGTGCTCGCCCGGCTTCGCGTGCTGCTTCCAGCTGAACGCCACGTCCTGCGAATGCTTCGTCGATCAGGAGGACTGCACGGCCGCGGCGGCGCAGTACACGGCGGTCGCGACCTGCCCGCCTCCCTGACGGACGGTTCACACACGGAACGGAGGACTCAGTGCTGCTTCAACGATTCCCGACGGAAGGACAACGAATGTCATCGCAGATGTCGCGCGCTTTCTTGTCATTGATCACGGTCGCCACACTCGCCGGCGCATGCGGCGGCGGAGGCGCGTCCGGCGGAAAGGGCGGTGGCGCCGGCACGACCACCGCCGGTGCAGCGGGAACGACCGGCCGCGGCGGCGGAACGGCCGGGACGGGCGTCGCGGGCAGCACTGCACGCGGCGGAACGACAGGCAGCGCCGGCAGCGTTGGTTCGACAGGCGCGGCGGGCACGAACACCGACGGCGGCGTGCTTCCGGTCGGCGACATGGGCAAGGGCTGCGCGACGAATTCGGATTGCACCGGCGGTCTGACCTGCGCGGCGCCGGGAGCGGACTCGTTCGGATCGGGCGGGCCGGCGAACGGCTTCTGCACGAAGGCGTGCGGCGACGCCGACGGCGGCGACGTGTGCGGCGCGTTCAACGCCGTGTGTGTGAACATGAACACCGACGCGAACCCGGCGCTGTTCTGCATGCCGTCATGCACGTTCGGGTCGAGCGATCGGGCCACCAAGTGCCGCGGCCGCGACGACGTCGCGTGCGCGCGTTTGCAGGACAACGCGGGCGGGACGCTGGATCTCTGCGTCCCGCTGTGCGGCGCCGACGTCGACTGCCCGACCGGGCGCCACTGCGACAAGAACAGCGGCCTTTGCGCGACGACCGTGAAGACGGGCAGCGCGCTCGGCAGCTCGTGCACGCCGGGGGTCGACGGCGGCGCTGACAGCTGTTCGGGCTTCTGCCTCTCGATCGGATCCGGCGGCACGACCGTCACGGCGCGTTTCTGTTCGCAGGCCTGCGTGCTCGGCGCGCCGAACGCTTGCAACCTGGCGGCCGGGTCGATGTCGCTCGCGCCGGCCGGCTCGCACGGCGGCTGTCTGTACACCGCGTCCGGCGCCATGCCGGGCGACGTTGGCTACTGCACGCAGGAATGCGACACGGCCGGCGACTGCCTCGACAAGACCGATCCAAACGGGGTGTGCGACACGTCCGTCGCGGCCGGAACGACGATCGCGCCGCACGGCTTCTGCACCTGGTAACGCGGAGGACTCATGACAACGAAGTGGTTCGAGCGCGGCGTCGCGATCCTGTTTCCCGCAGTCATACTTGTGCCCGCGTGCGCGTCCGAGCGCCCGCCCATCAACCGCGTCCAGGCCGACGCGCTGGCGAAGTCGTTCTTCGTCGGCGCCGACCTGAAAAGTACCCTCGACGATCCCGAGTTCTACAAGCGCGGCACCATGATCGACGTCGGCTACGGCGCAGGCCAGGTCGGCCTGTTCACGTCGACGTTCGGCCAGCCCGTGTCGCGCGTGCGCTTCGAGATCACCGAGCAGACGCTGAACGCGCGCCTCGCCTACGAACGGATCACCGGCACCGACGGCAAGGGCACGCGCTACGAAGGCGTGCAGCCGAAGGCGACGAATGACGGCCAGATCGTCGCCAGCTACAGGATCGAAAGCCACTTCGACATCAAGCGCGACTACAACCCGCAGATGGGCGAGCAGCTGAACATCGTCGAGGAGAACACGACCGATCGCCCCTGGTACGAACGCGAATACTTCCGCGTCGACTGGTCGAAGAACCTGGTCACCGATTCGTATGACTTCGACACGCTGTCGCTGGTCGGGGTCATCGGAGGCGTCAAGTACGAGCCGTTCGCGTACACGGTGTTGGATCCGCAGAGCCCGGACGCGCCGCACTTCGTCCCGGAAGCGGGCTACTTCGACATCACCAACAAGGTCTACGCGACGCCGCAGGCGATCGATCTCGCGGCGTTCGGCGAATCCGGCACGCTGCCCGCCTGCCTGCTCCAGGGCGCCTACGTGACGGGCGGCACCTACCCGTGGGCGAACTGCAACCCGACCGAGCTGACGATCCGCGAGTCGTACCGCAAGGTCGTCGACACCGACTACGAACCGACCGGGCACGACGGCGTCCGCTTCCAGGTGCTGGGCGGCTTCAACTTCGATTTCCGCCGTGGCTACGCGCGCAACTACGGCCTCGTCGATCAGGAATGGACGCGCTTCCTCGCGCGCTACAACATCTGGCAGCAAAGTCACTACTACCTCGACGCAGCGAACGCGGATCCCGCGATGCGCGGCCCGATCGCCTGCGCGACCAAGGTGACGACCGAGGACGCCACCGGCGATCCGAACGCCGATCCGAACCGCGACACCGACGGCAACGGCACCGCCGACGAGTGCGAGGGCGCCGGCGCGGGCGCGCGCTGCGACGTCTACACGCAGAAGTGCACGCTGCCGTACCGCGAGCGACAGGTCCGCACCATCCCCTGGTACGTCGCGGGCGACACCAGCCTGTTCGACCCGACCAACTGGGCGACGATCGAATGGGATCTGGCGATGAAGACGGCGGTGCAGACGTCGCGCCTGCTCGAATGCCGCGCCACAAGCGGCGACGACTGCGACGGGAAGTACCCGATGTGGCGCGGCCAGCAGGACGACATCGACGAGGCGGTGCGCATCGCCCGTGCCGTCGACGCCTGCCGCCGCGCGCAGGGCTGGGACTCCGCCGATTGCGGCGCGCTGGCGCGCACCGCGGCGCAAGCCGTCGCCACGGAACGCGCCGGCAGCTCCGGGAATCCGATGCTGGCGGCCGCGCTCGGCGAGATCGGGGCGATGCCGCCCGTCATCGTCCTCTGCCACAACCCCGTGATCGACAGCGACCCGCACGAGGCGTGCGGCCCGACCGGCCTCGAGGCGCGGCTCGGCGACATCCGCTACAACCTGGTGCTCAACATCCCGCGACCCGAGGCGCCCAGCTACTGGGGGATCATGGTCGACGGCGACGATCCGCTGACCGGTGAGAAGGTCGCCAGCTCGATCAACATCTGGACGGGAACGACTGACATCGCCGCCCAGCAGGTGGTGGACATGGTCCGCTACATCAACGGCGAGCTCGCGACCGCCGACATCACCAACGGCAGCTACGTGCAGGGATGGGCGGACGCCGCGCGGTTGGCGTCGGGCGGCGGGTTGCCGACGATGTCGCGCGCGGAGATCTCGAAGCGTCTGGCGGCGAGCACGAAGCTGGATACGAAGGCGTTCGACGCGCTCGCCGCGAGCAGTCCCGGGCCCGAGCTGCGCGCGGCGCTGGACGCCGTGAAGGCGCAGGCGGCCGACGCGGAGGCGCGCAACGACATCGCGTCGCCCAGCCAGGCGAAGGTCGCGGCGACGTTGAACCTCGCGCGCGGCACCGCCGTCGAGACGCAGCTGATCAACCCGGCGATGTTGCAGCTCGCCGGCATGCCGGCCGGCGCGGTCGCGCAGGGCGCGGCGGCGCTGCAGGCGTCACCGCTCGGCGGCGCCAACCCGGCGATGTGGTCGCGCGTCCGCCAGATGCGCGACAACGCGCTGGCCGCGCGCGGAGCTTGCTTGATCGAAGAGGCGCCCGAACCGTCGGGGCTGACGGGGCTGGCCGCGATCCTCGCGAAGAAGTTCCCGCCCGCCGGCGACGAGTCGGCGGCAGCGCGCCAGGACCGCTACACGCGGATGTTCCATTACATCCAGCGGCGCTTTCACTATTCGGTGATCGCGCACGAGATGGGGCACTCGATTGGCCTGCGCCACAACTTCGTGTCCAGCTCGGCGTCGCTGTTCTATCGCCCGCAGTACTGGCAGCTGCGCACACGCAACGGCCAGGTCACCGCGCCCTGCACGGACGCCGTCGACGACGGCGCCGCGTGCGTCGGGCCCCGTTACTGGGATCCGGTGACGGCCGAGGAGCAGTCGCAGCTGATCTGGATGTGGATGCAGTCGACCGTGATGGACTATCCGGGCGACATCTCGCAAGACCTGCTGGGCCTGGGCGTCACCGACTTCGCCGCGGCGCGCTTCTTCTACGGCGACAACGTCTCGGTTTACACGGGGCAGAGCTACAAGTCGGGGACGAAGGTCGGCACGGGCATCACGCTGGCGACGGACACGTTCGGCGGCCTGCTCGGCATCACATACGGCACGCGCGCCACCAGCGGCACGGGCGTGGACGAGTTCCACTACGCGCAGCTGCAGAACAACTACAAGGTCATCAGCGACTGTCACCGCGTCGAACCGCAGAAGCCGTCGTCGTGGGACGAGAGCGTCGACGGCGTCTGGGATCCGGTCCTCGACGGGCAGATCGTCTCCGTCGATGGGCTGCCCAGCAAATGCCAGCAGCAACCGGTCGACTACGTCCCGTACACGGCGCTCCGCCAGCCGACGGATGCCGAGACCAACCGCGGCTTCTACCGCGGCGGGCCGAGCGTCGATGCGTCGAATCGCCTGCGCGTGCCGTACGCGTTCGCGTCCGATCACTGGGCCGACACCGGAAACGTGTCGGTGTTCCGGCACGACAACGGCGCCGATCCCTACGAGCAGGTGCAGTTCCTGATCTCCACCCAGGAGAACCGGCACATCTTCGACAACTACCGGCGCAACCGCACGACGTTCAGTCTGCTCGGCGCCGCCGACCGCTCCTTCAGCCGCTACAACCTGAAGCTGCAGGGGATCGCCGGGGGTATCGGCTTCCTGCAATCGATCTACAAGGACTTCGGCGCCGCTCAAGGCTACGCGTTCGACACGTTGTGGCCGTACATCGTCGGCCTCCAGGCGCACGACAACATGATCGCGGCGACGGTCGCGTTCGATCACTTTGTGCGCGAGCTGGCGCGCCCGGAGCCGGGCCCGCACTACCAGCGCTCCAGCGCGTTTCAGGATCCGGTGCTGCATTCGAACACCGACCCGGACGACGCGGGGCCGCCGATGAGCGCGATCGGTTTCGGCCAGATGCTGCTCGCGATCCCCAACGGGACGACCGGCTTCCTGCGCGACGTCGGCTTCGGCGGCCATCCGCTGGAGAACGCGCTGTCGACGACGAACGGCGACTTCGACGTCGAGTACATCGAGAACGCCGGCTCGTACTACGACAAGATCAACACCGCGATCCTCCTCGCGGAGTCTGAGGATCGCTTCGTCAGCCAATCGCGCAAGGACTTCTACGACGCGCGCTTCCGCGCGGTGGGTCTGGCCGACGTCGTTCCCGACGGCTTCCGGCGCGTGCTCGCCAACGCGCTCACCGGCGACCGCAGCCTGCTCGCGCCGCGCGTCGAGGCGAACGCGGCCGGTCAGCCCGTCCTCGACACGAGCGCGTCGACGACGACGGATCCGATGGCCAACCGCTACCCGGCGCGTCCGCTCGGCTGGCCGAGCTTCTGGCCGACAGCGGGTCCCGAGATCTGCTTCTCGAGCCAGGGGCGCAACGCCTGCACCAACTACGCGGGCGATGGCGGCTTCGATCCCGCGACGCCGGCGGTGACCGTGGCTGTCGACCCGCAGATCGGCTGGGAGGTCCAGAAGTTCCTGATCGCGTGGACGGTCGCGTACATCAAGGCAAACGAGCGGACCAACTGGACGGACATGATGCGCATCTGGCGGCTCGGCCAGAACGCCGCGCCCGAGATCACCCAGCGCATCGAGTGGCAGGACCCGATCTCCGGCGAGATCTACTACGCGCGCACGTACGGAACCGAGTGTCTGTTCGGTGACCTTCAGAACGGCTGCGCGGGCGGGAAGATAGTCCAGAAGGGGATCGCTGCGCGCGTGCTCGAGTACGCGAACCAGCTCACCGCGAAAGGCTACAAGCTGGACACCGTCGGCTTCCCCGCCGCGGGCGGCAGCGCCGCCGGGTTCAACGCCTTCGGTCGCGCGATGGTGCTCCACCACCCGAGCGGCCTGCCGATCGTCGCGGCCGATCCGGCGATCCGCAACATCACGCCCGAGGGATCGATCGTGCCGGTCGCCGCCTGCGACCAGAACGTCGATCCGACGTGCACGCCGCTGTCGACGGATCAGAACCACTGGGCGCACGAGCTGATCGCGTACAAGTCCGTTCCCGATTACCTCTGGCAAGCCGAGCTGGTCTACGGGTGGTTCGGCGCGCCCGATCCGCGCGGGACCTTCTGATCGAGGCGGCGTCATGCGGAGGATTGCGCTCGCATCGGCGTTGGTCGCGGCAGGTGCCTGCGCCGGCGTCCACCCGGGCGCGACGGCCGACCGCGATGCGGGGCAACCCACCGTGGACGCTGGCATCACCGTCGACGCCGCGGTCGACGTGGGTCCCGTGGACCTCGGGCGCGACGTGCCCCCGCTCGACTTCGAGGTCGGACCGCGGATGGATTCGGGCGCGCCCGATGCGCCCTGCAACCACGAGCTGCACCCGACGATCCGTGACTTCCGCGGGTACAGCGCCACGAGCGGCCCGCGGCACCCCGACTTCGAGGCCGACAACGTCACCAGCCAGAAGGGGATCGTTCAATCGCTCCTGGGCGCCGATCACAAGCCGGTCTACGCGCCCGCGGGCGCGACGGCGGCAACGACCAGCAAGGCGAACTTCGATCAGTGGTACCGCGACGTCGACGGCGTGAACATGCGCTTCGACGACGTCGTCCTGCCGCTGACACAGGATCCGGCGCGCCCCGAGGTCTACGTCTACGACGATCAGACGTTCTTTCCGATCAACGGCCGCGGCTGGACCGACTGCCAGTTCTGCTCGGACAACTTTCACTTCACGACCGAGATCCACTTGCGGTTCCCCTACCGGGGAGGCGAGACGTTCACGTTCCGCGGCGACGACGACCTGTTCCTGTTCATCAACGGTCACCTCGCCATCGATCTCGGCGGCGTTCACCCCGCCCAGGAAGCGACTGTCGACCTGGACGCGCGCGCGTCGGAGCTCGGCATCGCGCGCGGCAGCAGCTACCAGATGGACATCTTCCACGCCGAACGTCACACGACGTTCTCGACGTTCCGGATCGAAACCACGATCCAGTGCGTGACGGTGATCGTCGTCGACTGAAAGGAGGAGGGCGATGCGGCATCAATCTCTCTCGATCGCGGTCGCGGTAGGGCTGTTCGGTTGCGCGCGCGTGACGCCGACGCCCGGAAACGCGACCGGCGGCGGCGGAACCGGGGTCGGCCACGACGCGGCCGCGGGCGACGCGGGCGCGGGCGCCGACGTTCGCCCGACCGACGTACAGACGAGCCGCGATCTCGCGCTCGAGATCCAGGTTGCGCCCGACTCCGGCGGCAGCCCCCAGCCCGACGCCGCATGCGCGACGCAATCGGCGACGGCCCGGACGTCGCCGCTCGACCTCTACATGATGGTGGACAGCTCGGGCTCGATGACCGAGAAGACCGCCGCCGGCGGCACCAAGTGGGCAGCCGTCCAGAGCGCCATGGGCGCGTTCTTCAACGATCCGATGTCCGCGGGGATCAGCGTCGGGGTGCAGTATTTCCCGCTGATCCAGCCGAACGTCGGCACCACCTGCGCGTCGAACGCCAACTGCGGCAACTTCGGCCCGTGCGATCTGTACCGCACGTGCTTTGGCATCGGCACGACGCAGATCGTCCTCTGCACCGCCAACAGCGACTGCCGGACCGGCGAGTCCTGCGTCCAGCTCGGGCAGTGCCCGCTCTCCGGCGGTTCGTGCGCGCCGGTCGGTGTGTACTGTCCGCTCGGTGACGTCTGCGTTCCTTACGACGGCTACTGCAAGGGCCGCGATCGCTGCGACGTCG
>DATMZL010000262.1:0-2370 GCA_035607075.1 Polyangia bacterium | reverse complement strand
CGTCCGGCCCCCGCGGGGCGGTGGCGACGAGGCCCTCTTGCGCGTGGCGGCCGACGCGGCGGCGAACGGGATCCACCTCGCGGGCGGCTGCGATCTCGCGGTGTTCGCGCCGCTGGCCGCGAACGCCCTGCGGCTCGGACTGCGGGTGGCGTCGCTGGCGCTGCCGCTGCCTGAACGCCCGCTGCCCGCCGGGCGGCGCTTGCCGCGTCTTTCGGCGCACGCGCGCGACGAGCGTGAAGCCGCGATCGCGCTGGCGCTGCGCGGGCTGGAAACGGCGGCGCCCGTCGGGGCGCGTCTCGCGCTCCTCGACTTCGGCGAGGTGGCGCTTTCGGTCCGGGCGCCAGAGCTCGCGCGCACGTTCGCCCGCGCCGAGATGGACGAGGACGAACCGGGGGACCGGCTGCGCGCGGCGGCGGTGGCCGAGCGCCGAAGCCGCAGCGCGGAGGTCGTCGATGCGTGCCGGTGGGCGCTGGAACGGCTGGCGCGCGCCGCGGAGCGAGCCGGCGTGACGCTGGCGCTGCCGGTCGCCGCGACGCCCTGGCAGGTGCCGAGCCCGCGCGAGGCGCGCCAGCTCGCCGAAGCATTCGCGGGGGCGCCTGTGGGCCTGGTGTGGGATCCGGGGCGCTTGTCGGTGCTCGCGTCGCTCGGTCTCGCCATATCGGATGACCGGGTGCGTTCGCTCGCGGGCGACGCGGTGGTGGCGCTGGAGAACGACGCGGTCGGAATCGAAGCCGGCCTGCTGCCCGGACTCGGCGAGCGGGACGCGCGCATCGCGGCGATTGTCCCGGCGACGACCGTTCCCCACATCGTCACCGGCCGCCCCGACTCGACCGACGCGGAGCTTGCTGCTGCGATCGCCCGCGTTTTGCGAATTTAGCTCGGGATCCTCAAAGGGTCCCGACCCCCGCGAGCAAAGCTCGCCCGCTCCCCACGCGAAAATTGAGGAGAGTTCCTGACAAATACTGATGGCCGGCTTGCGATCGGCTGCTACGTTTTTTCTTAGGAGCGCGCCGGCGCGGTTTGCTGGGGCTCCGACGCTGCCGCGCCGCGCGACGAAAGTCGTTGTCGACCGAGCAGCACCCCGAGCCTTCCCGAGCTGACCGACGGGCCAGGCTGCTGACGCCCGGGTTCCGTGTGGGGCGCCACCTGGGCGCGTTTGGCGCGCTGGCCGTCGCGGCGGTGGGCGTGGCCTCGTGGCTGGCGGCGTCGGCGCGCCTGCGGGATCTATGGATTGTCCCGGCCTATTTGGTCGCGGCGAACGTCTCTGAATACCTGGTGCACCGGCTGCTCATGCACCGGCCGCTGTGGCCGCGCACGTTCTATCGCAACCACACGCTGGGACATCACCGCGCGTTTCACCACGATTCCATGGAGATCGAGACGTGGCGCGAGCTGGACCTCGTGATGATGCCGTGGTTCAGCTTGTTGCTGTTCTTCGTGGGGATGGCGCCCGTGGTCGCGATCGTCGCCTGGGCCCTCGGCCGCGGCGCCGCCGGCCTGTTCCTGCTGACGGCGGTCGTCTCGTTCGTCGCCTACGAGGGGATGCATGCCCTCTATCATTTTCCGGCGGCGGTCTTAGAGCGGCTGCGCCTGCGCGACAACCGGGTGTTCCGTTTTCTCTACGAGCACCACCGTCACCATCACCGGCTGAAGCGGATGCGCTGGACCAACTTCAACATCTCGATGCCGCTCTGCGATTGCTGCTTCGGAACAATCGAGAACGAGGCGCGCTGGCTCGCCGATCGCGCGGCGCGCGCGCAAGTGACGCCGGTCTCGGACGACGCGCCCGACGACGGCAAGCACGCGGCGTGAGCGACTAACTAACTCGCGGGCGTCGGCGCGGTGGCGAGGATCGCTGCCAGCTTCTTCGTGATGCCGGTTTTGATCAGATCCGCGAACGGCGTCATCAGGAAGCCGAGGTTCAGATCGATGTGGAGGCGCGACGGCTCCAGCGTCACGCGCGCATCCAGTCCCTTGCGCGACACCGCGAGCTCGTTGTCGCTCTTCCAGGTGCACGACGCGCCGTAATCGGTCGACAGCTTGCCGGTCGCCTCGCTGATGCGCTTCTTCGCCTCGTCGGGGGCGAGAGCGTGCGGGATATCGAGCTGGAACTTGGGCAACGCGTCCTCCGTAGTTCTACTTCTTCGGCTCTTCCGGCTTGGCGACGCCCGAAGGGGTGTTGCGGTCGTAAACGAACCGCGCGACCTCCAGCTGGTTCATCGCCAACCTGATGATGGTCCCATCGCCCTGCAAGAGAGGCTGCTTCTGGAACAGATGGTAGGTGCGCATGCCGTCCCGCGCCGGCGGATCGCCGTGTGACTTCTTGCCGGGGATCCCGGAGACGACCAGGATCTTCTCTCCCGGCTGCAG
>DATMZL010000270.1:0-5632 GCA_035607075.1 Polyangia bacterium | reverse complement strand
CGCAGGCGACCCATGTGCTTCTCGACCAGCGCCGGATCGCCCAGGCCGAAGATCGTCATCTGCGGTTCCTGGTAGCTCCATCTCTCCTTGTAGCGGTCGTCGGGCCAGGTCTCCACGACGACACGCAGCTCGTCGTGCATGCCCAGGAGCGCCGCGACCTGAAAAGTCCAGGAGTCCCCGCCGTTGTCCTTGGGCCACTTGGCCGGCGTGATCTTCGGGCGGAGCAGCGCGCGCACCTTGTCGGCGTGGGACGTAGGGATGTTGGGCAGCACCCAGAAGACGTTGCAGACCAACGTCATCTCGAGGTTGCCGACCTTGTTACCCTTTCGACCGAACAACACATCGCCGAGCTCGCTCTCGGAGAACAGGTGTCGCAGCACCGGCACGATCGCGTCGGTGACCACCAGGTTTGACGGGTATTCGATGATCTCCTGGACGTCTTTCGCGGCCACGCGCCCGTTGATCTTCTTGTCGGCGAGCTCGGCCACCAGCTCCTTCGGCTCGGTGCCCTCGCGCAGCTCCGTCATCGCCAGGTACCAGAAGTGGGCCTCCTCGCGGCTCATCGCCTCGGGAATCTCGACGCTGGACCAGTCGGGCGTCGGCCCGTCCCGTCTGGTCCCGTCGTCGTGGAATCGCAGGCCAAGCAGCTTCGCCTCGCAGGCGGCACGATCGAACGGCGCCGCCCGGCCCGTCTTCGCCACCGGCCGCTTCCGCCACGTCGCGATCGCCCAATCCGACGGCACGAGATCAATCCGCCGCTCCGTCGACATCGACACGACGACCGCCGGCGCCGAGGGCGCCGCCGCGGCAGGCGTTTCGGCCGGTGCAGCCTTCGCAGTCTTCCGTCCGGTCCCCTCGCCCCGCGCAGCTCCGGTCCCCTCGCCCCGCGCAGCGGGGAGAGGGTTAGGGTGAGGGGTCCTCGCCTTCCCGTTCGCCTTCCACTTCCCCTTCTCGACGTAACCCTTCTTCAGCTTCTCGGCGATCAGCTTCTCGTAGCCCTCCTGCGCATCTTTTTTCGTCCACCACTGTTTGTCTTGCGTCTGGCCGTAGGTCCCACGGCGACCAAATTGGACGGTCGTCGTGTCGCCTTTGAGCGTGATCTTCCAGAACTTGTCCGACGACCCTTCGCGGAATTCGAACTCCCGTGTGCTCATGACCTCGCCTTCGACGCGACGATGGTCAGATCGTGCAACGTCTCGCTGAGAACGATCGGATCGACCTCGCCTACCTTCAGCGTCTTCTCCCGCGCTCTGTAATCGCCGGGCTCGCGCAGCCCGTCGATGAACGTGCAGCCGGTGATCTTCAACTGCTCTTCCGGGTTGACGTAGCCCATCCCCACGTTTCCTTCGTAGGTGACCAGGGCGGTGATCCGCGCGGCCGGAAACTGGCGCGAGTGCTCGTCGAACACGCCTGCGTCCCCGGGTAACCCGCGCGACCATCCCTGCTTCTCCAGCGTAAAGACCAGCGACGGCGCCGGCACCTTCAGCTTGTCGAAGCGGTCGAGCGACGTCTTCTTGTCTTCGCCCTTCTCCAGCCGATGGATCGCCCGTCCCAGCTGCGGGAACGGCGGCGCGATCGCATAGTCGCCGAAGCGCTGGCCCCACGCCTCGCGCGCGCCGTCGTCGAGTTGCAGCGGGTGCACCACACCGATCGCGCGATCGGCAGACAGCGCGTACGGCTGGTCGTCGACGTTCATGCACTCCTGCTCCTCGGTGACCCGGAACGTCGCGCGCAGCCGCTTGCCGTCGTACACACCCCACAGCAACACGCGCGCGAGGTGGGTCATCAGCGGATGGCGCAGGACCAGCGTCTGGAAGTCCGCCGCCTTCCAGCGGCGGCCCGTCACCATCGCCTGCTCGAGACGGACAGCCTGCGCCCGGGCCGCGTCCCTGACCTGCTTCTTGATCGCGCTCCACTCCGCGATCGCCGCCTCGGCCTTCGCGGCGTCGTCCTTCGCGCCCGGCTCGGGGAGGTTGTCGCGCAGCTTGGCTTTGTCGTCGTCGTCGCGGAGCATCGGGCGCAGGTCCGGGCCCAGCACGAAGTTGAAACGACGCGCGCCGAAGTCGAACACCCGCCGCCCGCGCTCGTCGAGGTCGAAGTCCGGCACCATCCGGTCCTCCAGCTCGCCGCGCGACATGCCCTTGTCCTTCGCGATGTCGTCCATGAACTCGCGGGCCTTCGCCTTGAGCGCCTGGAACTTCATCTTCTGCGCGATGCCGTTCAGCTGCATCAGCGCGGTGTCGCTGCCAATCGCGCGCATGATCTCCAGGCCCAGGACCGCGCGCACGTGCTGGCTCTCGCCCGGCCACTCCCGCACCATCGGTGTTAGCTTCAGCACCGAGGCGTCGCCGTCCAGCGCGCCCAGCGCCGCCATCGCCCACTTCTCCTTGCTGGACGCGCCCGCGCCCAGCCAGCGCTCGAACAGCCGCCAGGCGAATTCGTCGGCGCTGGCAGGATCGGCGTGCTCGCGCAGATCGGCCACCAGCGGGTGCGGCGCATCCAGCGTGCTCGCCTTCAGCGCCGCCAGCAGCGCGTTGACCTGCTCATCCGACAGCTGCCGTCCGTCCACCGCGAGCGGCGGAAGATCGCCGGATGCGATCCAGGTGGGCGCCTCCTTCTTCGCAGCGGCGGCAACACCTTTCGCCAGCCACGCGGGCGTCGTCTTCGCGTCGAACGACGGAAGCGCGACCTCCGGTCGTCCCACGACGTCCGTCTGCGCGCGCTTCTGCTGGTCCGGGGGCAGCGCCTTCACGGCGTCCGCGATCTGCGGGCCCAGGCCCTTGCGCTTCAAGTCACGCAGCTCGCTGGCGGCCGCGGAGGCGAGCGGACCCTTGCCCGCCGCGACGGCGGTCAGGCCGACGGCGGCATGCCCCACGTTCGCATCCAGCCACTCGCGCGCACCCTTCGGCGTCTTCGCCTTCAAGCTCAGCGCCAGCATCGGGCCGGCAGCCTCCGGCGCCTTGACCGCCCGCTGAAACACAGCGATCAGCTCGGCGCACTCCTTCTTGTTCAGGCTCTTGAGGATGCTATCCGAGACGACGTCGAGCGCCCGCCACTCCGTGTGGGCCAGCCAGCCGGCAATGTGCGCCGGCGTCCGCAAGGAAAGGCGCAGCCGGCGCACATGCTTCGCGACCAGCGCGGGATCGCCCAGGCCGAAGATGATCTTGATCGGGCTCTGATAGAAGTCGGTCGGATGGTTTTTGGCGTAACGGTCGTCCTCCCAGCTTTCGACGACCAGTCGCAACTCATCGTGCATGCCGAGAGCCGCCGCGAGCTCGAATGAGCGTGACCTCCCGTATGAGTCCGCGGGGAACTTGGCGACCGTGATCTCTTTGCGGATCTTGACGCGGAACTTTTCTACGTCTTCCTCCGGAAGATTGGGCGCCACCCAGCCGCGATAACTGTCGAGGTAGTTGTTCTCCTCCCAGTACGATGGCCAACCGTCCAGCAACCATTCGGCCAGCTCGCGCGGGGAAAGGAAGTGGCTCAGCACCAGCGCCGCTGGCGGCGTCTTCGAGTAGCCGAAATCATCCACCGCCTTGAAGCCGGCCTTCGCGTCCGCGAGCGTCACGCGGCCATCCACCTTCGCCTTGGCCCGCGCGTCCCGCTCCTTCTGGTTCCTCGCCGTCATGAGCAGGAACCAGTAGTGGGCTTCTTCCTGGGACATCACCTCGGGAAGCCCGATGCTCTCCCATTCCGGCCGATTGCCGTCGCGGCCGCCAAACTTCAAGCCGCGAACTTTGGCGTCGCACGCGTCGCGATCGAACGGAGCCGGGCTCGGCGGTTTCGGCGG
Organism: Polyangia bacterium; assembly: GCA_035607075.1. Taxonomy (GTDB): domain Bacteria; phylum Myxococcota_A; class Polyangia; order Fen-1088; family Fen-1088; genus JADGRB01. The sequence goes on along the minus strand of DATMZL010000270.1, from coordinate 1,839 downwards.
CGTCGGCTTGCGCCACGTCGCGAACGCCCACTCGCCAGGCCCGAGGTCAATGCGCCGCTCCGTCGACGTCGAAGCGGTCCCCTCGCCCCGCGCCCCTCCTGTCCCCTCGCCCCGCGAAGCGGGGAGAGGGCTAGGGTGAGGGGTCTTCGCCGCCCCGTTCGCCTTCGCCGTCTTCGCCGCCTTCGCCTTCGTCTCGACGTACCCTTTCTTCGTCTTCTCGGCGATCAGCTTGTCGTGGTTCCGCCGCGCCTCGGCCTCCGACGCCCACTTCTTCGTCTGCGCCTGCCCTGTCGTCCCGTGCCGCCCGAAGTTGACGGTGTACGCCTTGCCGTCGAGCGTGATGTTCCAGAACTTGTCCGACTTCCCGTCCCGGAACTCGAACTCACGCGTGCTCATAGCGACGGACCCCACGCCAAAGGAAGGCGGTTACGATCGCGCGCTTCTCGGATCGCGGTCAAGCGACATGGTGATTGCTCGTTTGCCATTCGATGAGCTCCTCGGCGGCAGGTGAGCGGGCCGCGCACATGTCAGACGGACGACCGCTGGCGTCGGCTGTCGCAGCGCGCGCGACCCTTTGCGGCGCGCGACATCTGCGCCAGGATGGCGTCCTTCGGCGCATGGAGAGCGAGTCGATCTATCGACTTCAGAAGGGCCGGACGATCGATCGCTTCTGGAGGGCCGAGTTCCGCGACAAGGTGCTGACCATCAGCGAGGGCGACATGTGGAGCCCCGACACGGCCGAGCGCCGCGTTCATCGCGGCTCCAAGGCGGCCGTGGTGATGATCGACGGACAGATCGATTGCGGCAACCGCGGCTATCATCAGATCAGCGCAGCCGAGTTCAAAGCCGCGGTCCGGTCATGGAAGGGAAAGAAGCCGCCGGCCAAGCCGGCCCCTCTCGCGCCGGACGAAGAGAAGGCCGCGCCCATCCCGCTGCCGAGCGCGCACCGTCGCCCGCCGAAGAAGCGGCGCCTCCCGAAGCGCTCGGGACCGTTCACGCGATCGCGGACCGGTGCGGCGATCCACGTGCTCGTCTTCAGCCCAGCGCGCAAGACGTCGCTGTCGAAGCCGCCGCGCGTGACGTCAGGTGGTCGCCCGATCATGGCCGAGGGACAACGCTGGCCCGTCTGCCCTTACTGCGAGCGGCGTCTCGGTCTCTCTACCTGCAGTTCGACATCGAGGACCGCTTCGATCTCGCGTTCCCCGCCGGCAGCCACGTCCTCGTCTTTCACTGTCCCACCTGCCAGGCGGTCCCGGTCTACGCCTGGCGCCAAGGCGACGAATGGCTGAAGCCGGATTACCGCGCGCTCTACCGGATCATCGTGAACCCGCCCGGCGCACGCGAGTTCCTCCACGAGATCGATCCGCGCATCGTCGAGCAGCGGGTCACGTTCGCGAAGCGAAAGGAACGCGTGACGAAGAACCTGGACGGCCCCGTCGGCGTCGAGGAAGTGAAGATCGGCGGGTTGCCCCACTGGGTCCAGCCGCCTGACTATCCCCGCTGCGCGTGCGGCGCCGCCATGGGCTTCCTGCTGCAGGTGCCCGCCATGAAGAACGCCGACTGGAAACAAGAGCAGAGCGACGCCATGCCCTGGGGCGGCGGCCTCGACACGTTCGTGTTCGCGTGCACGCGCCCGTGCAGCCCGTACGCCGCCGTGATGGTCTCGCAGCGCTAGGACTCGCGGAGCGCATGGCCGACGAGTTCCACGCTCTGAGAATCTTCCGCCGTCGGAAGGACTGGACGATCGATCGGTTCTGGCGGGCCGAGATCCGCGGCGACGTCCTGACGATCGACGAGGGCGACACGTGGAGTCCCGACACCGCCAAGCGCCGCGTCCAT
>DATMZL010000274.1:0-4489 GCA_035607075.1 Polyangia bacterium | reverse complement strand
GTTCAAGACGCCGTGGAATCCGGACTGCAGCGCCGGCGGCTTCACGTGCGCCGGAAAATTCACCGTCGAGACGTCGACGGGCTTGCCCATGGTCACCACGGACTCGCCGCAGGAATACTCACTGTCCGGGGACAACTTCGCCACCGGCATCAACGGCGGGTCGAAGGCGATCGGCATCATGTACAACGGCAAGCCGATCGCCAATCAGGTCTATTGCTGCGGCGTCATCGGCATCACCCACAAGTACAACGCGAACGACACCGCCGGCACGGACTTCATGCTCGCGATGGCGTACGGCTGGAAAGATGCGAACGGCTGCTGCATCGCCGTCAATTGCGGCGCCTCCAACAAATACTGCGTGGGCGCGGAGGAAGAGGAGAACAACGATCTGTACGACTACGGGACCTCGCCCCTCGAGAACGCGGTGGTGGTGACGCAGTTCGATCCGACCCCGAACGCGGTGATCACGTACCTGAACGGCAAACAGGTGATCAACAAATCGCCTCCCAAGGCAAAGATCAACGCGGGGACCGCGATCCACCTGGGCGGCGGCGGCGATCTGAGCCAGCCCGCGCCGGTTCGCATGCGCGAATCGCTGTTCACCAACAACGTGATGAGCGCCAGCGAGGTGACGGCGATTCAATCGAACATCGCCGCGTTCTTCCCGCTGCTGAAGTACCAGTAACGTAACGGCGGCGCGTGTCGCAGAACGCCGCGGCATCGCCTCCGGCACACCCGAGACGGGACGTCGAGCTCGGGATCTTCCTCGTCGGGCTCGTGTGCCTGATGGTGGAGCTGCTGCACACGCGCATGCTGGCGTTCTTCCTCGGCAGCATCTCGAACTTCCTGGCCATCCCGGTGTCGCTCTTCGGGCTGGCGGTCGGCGCGTTGCTCGTGCACCGCAAGAGGAAGGTGCACAATGTGGAAGGCACGGGCGCGCGCCGCCTGATCGCGCTCCTGCAGGCGCTCGTGCTGCCGGTGCTCGCCGTCGCGTTCGCCGGCTTCTTCGCCGTGGCGAACGCGTTCTTCCCGGCCATCCATGTCTCGCTCGAGAATCCATACGGGGACGCGGCGCGCCTGCTCGCCTACGCGGGCATCTTCCTGCCGGCCTACGCGATCTTCGGCGCGCTCCTGGCTCTTTACTTCGAGGAAGGCGCGCACAGCATCGGGCGGCTTTACTTCTTCGACCTCGCGGGCGCGGCGGCGGGCTGCCTCCTCGCTCCCCTCGTGCTGACATGGGCGGGGTTGCGGCCGGCCATCGTGACGGTGCTGTTCGGAGCGCTCGCGCTCCTCGCCGCCACGCCGCTCGCTCGGCGGCGCCTTGCGCTTGGCGCCGGCACGGCGGGTTTCTGCGTCGTCGCGTTGCTGGCGTGGCGCGGGAGCGTGTTCGTCGAGCACCCGGACGTCGCGCGCCTCGCACGCTACGTGCTGAGCGCTCACACCGGCGTCGACAGGGGCGCGGCGGAAGTGCGCGTGCGGTGGAATGACCTCGCGCGCACAAGCCTCGTGCGCGCCGACACTGCCGACGCGAACGCGAACGCGGAGGCGTGGGGCATCGTGCAGGACGACGGGATCAGCAACGTGAAGCTCGCACGCTGGGATCCGGCGGCGACGCCCGCGGACATCTCGCCCGCGAGCCTGCACCACGCGCTGCCGTTCCTCATGGGACACGAGCCGAAGCGCGTTCTCATCCTCTTCGCGGGCGTCGGGCGCGACATGGTCGAGATCGACGGCATGGCGCAGGGCAGGGCGGACATCACCGGCGTGGAGCTGAACCCCGCCGTCGTCGATCTGTACGAGAATCCGCTGCTCGCGGGCATGAACCTGCGCGCCTTCCACGCGCGGCCCAACGTTCACCTCGTGGCGCGCGAGGGGCGCGACTTCCTGGACAACGATCGCGGGCGCTACGATCTCCTGTTCGTCGCGACGAACGGCTCGACCAACGACGCGCGGACCGGCCACACGCGGAAGTACCTGGACACCTACGAGGCCATGGCGTCAGTCCTCGACCACCTGGCGCCGGGCCCGGGCTCGATGATCGTGTTCGTGAACCAGCCCGTGATGCACAAGGCCGAGAGCCTGCGCCTGCTCTTCGCCGAGCGCGGCCTCGGCGACTTCGCGCAGGCGGTCTTCGCGTTCGGCTCTCCCGAGACGCGCGGCCAGGACAGCATGATCGTCAAGCCGGGCGGGCTCACGCACGACGAGATCGCCGCCATCGAGGGAAAGGTGGCGTCATGGCCGCACCCGCGGCGGGTGCTCTACGCGCCGTCGGGCGTGGGCGAGCCCCGCTTCGTGGACGCCGTCCTGGGACGTACGCGCGGGCCGCTCGTCACGGACGATCGCCCGTTCGTGCACGAGGTGAGCTGGCGCGATTTCGAGCTCGTGCCCGCGGAGGGGCGCTTTCACGACCAGCTCTACGCCGCGAGCTGGATCAAGATCTTCACCGTCCTGCTCTTCGGGGTGGTCTCGGTCGCGGTCATCGCCGTCGTTGGTCTGGGCCTGGGCCTCCGGCGCGACCGCGAGCGGCGCGTGCCCTGGCCGTGGGTGCTGTACTTCTTCGTCGCCGGCGTCTCGTACATGTGCGTGGAGATCGGCCTCATCGGCAAGACCGAGCTGTTCCTCGGCAGCCCGCTTTACACCGTGGCCGTGATCCTGGCCCTGTTCCTGGCGGCGAACGGCCTCGGCGCGTTCCTGCAGGACCGCCTGCGCGTGTTCCGCGGCCCGGCGACGCTCGTACCGGCGGCCGTGGCGGCCATCGCGTGGGGCGTCCTCGCCACGCACCTGTGCAACGCGCGCCTGCTCTCGCTGCCGTTACCGCTGAAGGTCGCGTGTGTCGCGCTGTCCGTCGTACCCGCCGGAACGCTCCTCGGGATGTTCTACCCGTTCGGCGTCGAGCGCCTGGTGGACGCCGGGCGGCGCGCGGCCGTGCCCGCCACCTACGCCATCGCCACGCTGTCGTCGGTGTGGGGCGCCTCGTGGGCCATGACCGCCGTGACCAACCTGGGCTTCTCGGCAGTGATCCTGATGGGAGCTGCGGGCTACGCCCTGACCGGGGCGCTGGTCCTGATCGCCCGCCGACTTCGTCACAACCGGACGGGCTGATAGGGCGTGAGCGAAATCGGCGCCGCCGTGCCGACCGTGATCGTCACGGCCCGATCCGCCTCGACGGCCGACGGGCGCCCGTTTACCAGCTGAAGCACGAACTTGCACGCCGCGCTGAACGTCACATCGGCCGTGCCGTCGCCGTCGATGTCCAGCGCGCTGGCCTCGCCACCGGCGCTGGTCGCACCCACGTATGTGTTGCCGTCGACGCGCCCGAGCGCGCTCTTGAACCCGGTCGTCGTCATCATGAAGCTGTCGCGCACCGCGGCCGCGGTCGGCGCGCCGGTGTTGCGCGGGTAGACGAACGTACGGGTCGCGGCCTGCGCAGGCGCGACGTAACGGATGGAGAGCAGATCGCCGTAGCCGCCACGCACGGTGCCGTCCATCGCCAGCGTGGCGGTGCCGCCGCCGACCGCGATGAAGTTCTGCTCGTCGGTGCCGTTCGAGAACCGCGTCGAGCCGATGTTCTGGGCCGCGCTGGTGACCAGCGCGCCCGCGCCGTCGTTGGACAGCAGCGGCCAGGTCACGCCGAACTGGCCGGCCGCCGCGCTGGACGTCAGCGTCGTCAGCGCGCCGTCGGGCGTGACCACCCAATCTTCGTGGAACGTCGGTCCGCTCTGCCCCGACAGCGGCGCGTAATCGAGGCTGAAGCGCACCAGCAACGGGTGCGTGAACGCGACGGTGACCGAGGCGCCGTAGACGTCTGGGATCGATGCCAGCCGCGTCCAGCTTCCGTTGAGCATGTAGGTCGGCGCGAACGACAGGCCGAGGTTCGTCTTCTCGTCGCGGATGCTGTCCGACGGCCCGAGGCGGGAATCCCAGTCGACGCGCGAAAAGCGCGCCACGCCCAGCCCCGTCCAGTAGAGCGCGTGGTCCGTGGTCGTGTCGCCGCGCAACGCGACCTGGACCATCATGCCGCCCGCGTTCGCGAACACCCCCCAGAACTTGTTGTCGATGATCAGCGCGTAGCCGCCGATCTCCGTCCACGTCGGCCACTCGTCGATGCCGTCCTGGTGCTCGTAGTACGACTCGGCCTGGTGATACATCATGCTGCCGTTGTAGTTCGTCGGCGCGCTGTAATCGGCGAAGTGCACCTGCTGCGACCAATCGAACTGGTTCTTCGTCACCGAATAGGCGCCGTCCGCGCGGAACCAGCGGTCGCTGCCGCGGAGCGCGAGCATGGCGGCGCGCCGGTAGCGGCCGGCGCGTTCGGCGTCACCCTGCGCCTTGTAACGGTTCGCGAGCCGTTCGTATCCGTTGCCCGGGACGACGTCGTTCCACGAATGATCGCCGGAGCGGCCGGACGCGGCGCCCTGGCCCGTCGGGTCCAGCGTCTTGACGGCATTCTCGCCGCCGACCGTGGTGAACGTCTTCATCGTCGCCTGCG
>DATMZL010000809.1:0-8230 GCA_035607075.1 Polyangia bacterium | reverse complement strand
AGGTCCACGGGCTGTCGCCGGCCGGCAGCTTCGGGCTCGCCTCCGTGCCGACCTTGCGGTCGAGCAGGAACCACTCGATCTCCGCGCGCGCGTCGGGATAACGGACGTTCTCGGCCGCGAACGGCACCCACGACGCGCTCTGGTGCGTGAAGTGGAACGGCTTGTAGAAGTGGAACTCGTAGACGGTGTTCGGATCGGCGATGCGGAAGAAGCCGCGGTCGGCGTCCTCCGACCAGTCGCCCGCGATCGAATTCAGCCGCTCGACGAACAGCATGTGGTCGGGATCGGCGGCGCGGATCGCGACCGCGATGCGTCCGGCCAGGTCGCGCCACTGCGCCGCCGCCTTCGTGACCACCGGCTCGTTGAGCAGATCGTAGCCGGCGACCGTCGGCTCGCCCTTGCAGTGGCGCGCGATCGCCGTCCACAGCGCGATCAGGCGGTCCTGCATCTCGGGGCGATCCCAGAGCGCCTTGCCGTTGCCCAGCGACTGGAAGCCGCCCGGCGGTACGTGCATGTTCAGGATCAGGTAGACGTGGTTGCGCTTCGCCCAGGCGATGTTGTCGTCCAGCCACTGCCAGCCGTCGGCCAGGTACTGGCCCGGCGCGGCGTCCGCCTCGAACGTCCTGTAGTTCATGTAGAAACGGACGGCGTTCATCCCCATCGCGGCGACCCGCTGGAAGTCCGTCTCGTCGTGGTGGCGGCGCGGCAGCCGCGTGTTCGTCCACACGTCGTTACCGAATGCGACCCCGCGCAGCACGACCGAGCGGCCCTTACCGTCGACGATTTCGCTGCCGCGCACGTGCAGGATGTCTGCGCCCGCCGGCGCCGCCCCCCCGTTTCCCGACAGTAACAACCCGCCGAGCACCGTGGGCAACAACATCATGGCGTGCCTCATTGCGCAGTTCCGGAGGCGATGGGAGGATTTAACTTCGCCACGGTCAGCCCAGGATGACACGACGAAATCTCCTGCGTAAGGCCGTCCGCATCGCCGGCTACGCGGGCGTCGGGTTGCTCGTGCTCGTCGTCGTGATCGCGATCGGGGCGCCGATCTGCTTCCACGGCGCGCGGTTCGGCTGGTTGGTGGAGTCGGCCCTGCCCGAGACGCGCGGGCACACGCACGTCGGCAGCGGCAAGTGGAGCTGGAGCACGGTGTTCGCGCTCCTGCGCGGCGAGCCGGCGGCGCTCGAGCTGGACGATCTGACCATCACCGATCCGGAAGCGACCGAGGTGCTGCACATCGACCACCTGTCGGCGCGCATCGAGCTGCATCGCAAACCGACCCGCATCGTCATTCACGATCTCGAGATCAAAGACGCGCGCTGGCGCTTCGCGCGCATGAAGAAGGAGAACAAGGTCGGGTTCCTCGCGGCATTCGAGGGCGTCCCGAAGGCGGCGCGCAAGAAACCTTCCAAGCCGGCGACCAGCACGACGTTCTCGATCGAAGGCGCGCGCCTCGACGGCGTCGAAGCGACTTTCGACCTGCCGACCTGGGGACTCAACCTGCGCGACGTGCACGCGCTCGGCGAGCTCGCGGTCAAAGACAAGACGTTCACGTTCGCGGTGACGGACGCCGACGTGCGCGCGGGCGGACGCCTGCGCATCCTGGGCGAGAAGACCGGCGTCATCCTGCCGATCGAACGCGGGCGCATCGATCGCGTCGCGACGCTGGCCGGCGATCCCGACAACATCCATCTCGACGCATCGGGCGTCGTGACCGGGCGCTCTCGCACGTCGGGCGGCGGCGTGTTCACCGGCATCTACGGCATCTCGCCCGCGTCGAAGCATCAGGGCATCGACTTCGACGTCCACGTCGAGAACGCCGCCGATGCCGCCAACGCGATCGTCGCCAACCGCGGCATGGCGGGCCGCGTGCACGTCGGCGGCAACGGCGCCGACCTCCGCCTGCGCTTCACCCAGCCGTTCGACCGCATCGCGGTCGACGCGCGCGCGCGCGGCTTCGACGTCAGCGGCCACGACCTCGAGGCGCGCGACGTCGGTTTCCACGTCGCGGCCGAGCCGATGGCCGGCCGCTTCCACGTCGACCACCTGTCGCTGGCGTCGCCCGAGGGCGGCCGCCTCGAAGCAGAGGCCAGCGTCGACCGCCTGCGCATCGACGCGACAGTGACGTGCACGCGCTTCGCGGCCCGCGCGCTGCTGCCGTCGCCGCTGCGACCGTTCGCGGGCAAGTCGCTTGACGGCATGCTGCACGCCCGCGCCAACCTGCGCGACGGCGATGCCGAGCTGGTGCGCAGCACGCTGGTGCTGACGCGCGGCGAGGGCGAGAAGGGACCGCAAGCGGTGGCGCTGCTGGCCGGACCGTCGACGCGCGCGCCGCCCGGCGCCACGGTCGTGCGGCTCGGCGGAGCGCGGCTGGCAGACGGCGTGCTGCGCGTGCCGCGCATCGCGCTCGGCATGTGGGGCGGCACCTTCGCCGCCGAGGGACGCATCGCGCTCTGGGACACCGACGCGCACCGGTGGCTGTCGCCGCCGCGCCTCGATCTGAAGTTGCAGGGCAGCGGGATCCAGATCGAACGCCTGATCGGCAGCAACCTGGCGGCGGGGGCGCTGTCGTTCCGCGCGCAGGCGCGTGGCCCCGCCAACGACCTTACCCTGGAGATCGAATTCGTCGACACGGGTGGCGTCACGGTGCTGGGGGAACGGGTGCGGCTTCCCGCGCGGGCGTCGCTGCGCGTGGGCGAAGATGGGATCGCCCTCGCCGATTTCCCGCTGGGTGGTCCCGGATCCAGCGTGCTGATCGTCGCGGGCCACATCGGGCTCGCGGGACGGCTCGCGCTGGACGTCGGCATCCGGCAATTTCCGATCGACCGCATCCCGGGAGTTCTCGGCACGAAGCTTCCCGTCGCGGGCTCGGTGTCGGGCGCCGTGCGCGTCGTCGGTGCCCCTCGGATCCCGGCGCTGTCGGGCGAGCTGACGCTGGCGGGGATCAGCTTCGCCGGTCACGATCTGGGCGGCGGCACGCTCGCGCTCACACCCGAGGGAAAAGGCGGCGTCCACGTACGCGGGCAGCTGGTCCAGACGATCGGCGTCGACGGTCACCTGGTGGCCAAACCGTCGGGCCTCGCGGGCGAGGCGACGCTGACGCTCGCCAAGCTGCCGATCGAACCGTTCCTGCCGACGCTGCCGGCCGGGCTGACCGCGCGCGGGGTCGTGTCGGGGACCGCCGCCGCGCGTATCGCGCCGGATCGGCCGGCGTTCGCCGAAGGGCGGCTGACCGAGCTGGCGCTGGCGCTGTCGTCAGCGCCCGACCACGGCCGGCCGGCGGGATCGATCGACGTGCACGCCGAAAACGAGATCGTGGTGCGCGCCCGCGCCGGCGAGGGCCTGACGTTGGGGCCCGCGCGATTGCGTACCAGCGTCGGGACGATCGAGGTGTCCGGCGAGGGTCACGGCGACGACCTGCGCGCGGCAGCGCATGGCCGCCTCGAGCTGGGCGGCCTCGCCGCCTTCACCCGTCCTTGGCTGGATCGAATCGCCGGCTCGATCGACTTCGACGTCACGGCCAGCGCGCGCGGCACATTCGACGACGTGTCGCTGAGCGGCGGTGCGACGATCACCGAGCCGGTCTCGGTCAAGCTGGCGGGGCAAGCCGTCGAGGCGTCGCTGCCCGGCGGGCGTTTCTCGCTGACGAGGAACGTGCTGGACACAGCCGCGCTGCCGGTGATCGTGCGCGCCGAAGGGTTCCCGGTCGCGGTCGTGCAGCGAATCGACGCGAAGGCGCGGCTCACCGCCCGCCTCGACGGCGCCAGCGCGAAGGGCCGCTTCAACGCGCACCTCGCGGTGGACAGCGTCGACGTTCACGTCCCGCTCGTCGGCCACAAACCGATTCACGCGGCGGGCGGCTTGATCGACGTCGTCGGCGAGACCGCCACCGGCAAGGTGGACCTCGCGCGCATCGACCTGCCGATCACCGGCGAGGCGGAGGGCCTGGCGGCGGCCGCCGGCGTGACCGTCGACCGCGCCAAGGTCGCGCTGCGCGTGCGGGGCACGTCGCGCCAGCTCGCGCTTTCCGGCGACGTCGATCTCGGGAAGGCGCACGTCAAGGCGAACGCGCTCAAGAAGTCCGTCGGCGGTGGCGGCGGCGCGAGCGGCACGGGCAAGAAGGGCCCGCTCGCCAATCACCCGGAGATCGAGGCGGCGACGCTCGATATCCGCGTCCGCTCGGGCGGCGGTGCCGTCGAGGTGGACGTCAACAACCTGCCCGACCTGCGCGTCGACATCGACATGCACGTCGGCGGGACGGTCAAGAAGCCGTCGATCACCGGCACGCAGAAAGGCGCCAACGTCTGGAGCAGCTTCGTGCTGGCGCTCGTGAAGCTGTTTACCTAGTCGCTCCGCGCCGCAGGCGCGGTGTGCGACTACTGTTTTTTCAGGTAGCCGCGATCCCGCGCTTCGCGCGGGGGCGGCTAGCGCTCAGGCGCAGGCCCACTGCTCTTGAGGCGGCTCGTCGAGCAGCTCGGCGGCCTCACACTCGTTGAGGCCCAGGTCGACGAGGCGCGAGTGCGCGTCGTCGTCACCCCGCGCGATGGCGCGTCGGGTGTCATGGGGGATCGCGGGATCGGACTCGAGCAACAATCTCATCCGTGGCATGGGGTCCCCTCGCGGTCGTTGGGTCATGGAAGCTGTGATGCCGGACGCGATTGCGGGTTTCGATCTTAGTCGAGAACCCTGGGAGGGTTCCCGAACCCTCCCGCGATGGTACGCGCCGAGCAAAGCTCGGCGGCTCCCCACGCGATCTGGTTTCAGATCCGTGCCCGGCGCAGGCGAAGTGCATTGCCGATTACCGAAACCGAGCTCCACGACATCGCCGCGGCGGCGATCATCGGAGACAGCAGCAAACCGAAGGCCGGGTAGAGCGCGCCAGCGGCGATCGGCACCCCGAGCGCGTTGTAAATGAAGGCGAAAAAGAGGTTCTGGCGGATGTTGGCCATTGTCGCGCGCGAAAGCGCCCGCGCCCGCGCGATCCCGGCCAGGTCGCCCCTCACCAGCGTGACGCCCGCGCTCTCGATGGCGACGTCAGTTCCCGTCCCCATCGCGATCCCGACCTGGGCCTGCGCGAGCGCCGGTGCATCGTTGATGCCGTCACCGGCCATCGCGACGACGCGACCGGCGGCCTGCAGGCGCTTGACCTCGGCCAGCTTCTGCTCGGGCAGCACCTCGGCGACGACCTCGGCGATGCCCAGCTTCGCGGCGACCGCGGCCGCAGTGGCCCGGCTGTCCCCCGACACCATCACGACGCGCACGCCGTCGGCGCCGAGGCGGCGGAGCGCGTCCGGCGCCGCGGCCCGGATCGGATCGGCGACCGCGAGCAGACCGGCGAGCCGGCCGTCCGCGGCGACGAACATCACCGTCGCGCCGTCGGCGGCACGCAGTTCGTCCGCGCGCGCCGCCAGCGCCGTCACGTCGGCGCCCTGCTCGCGCATCAGCGTCGGGTTGCCGACCGCGATGCGCCGGAGCGCGACGCGTCCCGTGACGCCCTTGCCGGTCAGCGACTGGAACCCCGACGCGGTCTCGATCGGAACATCGCGCGCGGCCGCCCCTGCAACGACCGCTGCTGCCAGCGGGTGCTCGCTGCCGCGTTCGACAGCTGCGGCGAGGCGCAGCACCTCGGTCTCGCTGAACGCGGCGGCCGGAACGACCGCCGTCAGACGCGGCTTGCCCTCTGTGAGCGTGCCCGTCTTGTCGACGATCAGCGTATCGACCTTGCCCAGCACCTCGATCGCCTCGGCGTTCTTGAACAGCACGCCCGCGGCGGCGCCCTTGCCCGCCGCGACCATGATCGACATCGGCGTGGCCAGCCCCAGCGCGCACGGACAGGCGACGATCAGCACCGCCACCGCGTTGACCAGCGCGTAGCCGAGGCGCGGCGCCGGACCGACCGCCGCCCAGACCACGAACGTCACGATCGCCGCCGCGACGACCGCCGGCACGAACACGCGCGACACGGCGTCCGCCAGCTTCTGGACGGGCGCGCGGCTGCGCTGCGCCTCGCCCACCATGCGGACGATGCGGGCGAGCAGCGTGTCCGCGCCGACGCGGTCGGCGCGCATCACGATCGTGCCCGTGCCGTTGACCGTGGCGCCGATCAGATGATCGCCGGCGCGCTTGGCGATCGGCATCGCTTCGCCGGTCACCATCGATTCGTCGACGGACGACTCGCCGTCCTCGACGATGCCGTCGACGGGGACGCTCTCGCCCGGGCGGACACGCAGCCGATCGCCCGGGTGGACGTGGTCGAGCGCGACGTCGTCCTCACCGCCGTCGGCGCGCACGCGGCGCGCGCGCTTCGGCGACAGGTTCAAGAGCGCGCGAATGGCGGCGCCGGTTCGGCCGCGCGCGCGCAGCTCCATCACCTGCCCGAGCAGCACCAGCGTCACGATCGCCGCCGCGGGCTCGAAATAGAGGGCGACGCCGCCATCGTGACCGCGGAACGCGGCCGGAAAGATCCCGGGCGCGAGGACGCCGACCACGCTGTAACCGTACGCGACCGCGACGCCCAGGCCGATGAGCGTGAACATGTTCGGGCTGCGGTTGGCGAGCGAATCGCGGAACCGGACGAAGAACGGCCAGCCGCCCCACAGCACAACCGGCGTCGCCAGCGCCAGCTCTAGCCATCCACGAATGCCACCCGGCACAACGTGGGCCAGCGCGGGCACCATGGTGCCCATCGCCAGCACCAGCAGGGGAACCGTCGCCACCAGGCTGATCCAGAACCGCCGCGACATATCGGCGAGCTCCGGGTTGCCGGGGTCCTCGGCCGTCGGCATAAACGGCTCGAGCGCCATGCCGCAGATCGGGCAGGCGCCGGGTCCGTCGCGGACGATCTCGGGATGCATCGGGCACGTCCACTTCCCACCCGAGGGCGGTGCCTCCGGCGGCTTCGCCGGGGCCGGCGGCGGCGCGAGAAAGCGCGCGGGATCGGCTGCAAACCGATCCCGGCAGTGCAGGCTGCAGAAGTAGTACGTCTCGCCCGCGTGCGTGTGGCTGCCGGCCGCGCTCGCCGGCTCGACGGTCATGCCGCAGACAGGATCGATCATCGTGACATGCGTGAGATGCGCGCCGCGTGTTCGGGGTAACGAACCGCAAGCTCCGGACCCTGCGCCAGCTCGAAGTCGGCAAAATCGAATCCGGGCGCGACCGTACAGCCGAACAGGCAGTGCGACGCAGCGGGCGCGAGCTCGACGGCAAACCAGGTGCCGGCCCCGATCACCAGCTGCGGACGCTCGCCGGCAGCGAGGTCCATTCCCAGCCGGCGCACCTCGCCGCGTCCGTTCTCGCCCAGCAGCAGCACGTCCAGCGAACCGCCCTCGTAAAGGTGAAAGACCTCGTCCGATTTCAGCCGGTGCAGGTACGTGGTCGGCTGCGCGCGCGTGATCAGGAAATAGATCGCCGTGCTCGCGGCGCGCGCGCCCCCGTGCGGCAGCCCGCCAACCGTCAGCGGCGCGCGGTACGTCTCCACGTAGTGGCCGCGCTCCGGGTGCGGAATCAGGCCCAGCGTCTCGATTAGCTCCTGCGTGCGATCCGGCATCGTGCCCTCAGTTCATCGTAGTTCCCGCCAGCGCGCCCGCCCAGTCGGCGGCGAGGCGGATCAGCCGGCGGCGCGTGTCGACCACTTCGAGGCGGAGCGCGGACAGCGACGCGCCCGCGTTCACGCGCGTCGCGAGCGCGCGCAGGCGGCCCTCCAGCGCGGCGATCGTTGACTCGACGGCGGCGGCCCGCGGGTGGCGCGCGATTTCGGCGAGCGCGGCGTCGATCGCCGCGTTCCAGATGGCGCGGTCGTCGCGCGCGTCGCCCTCGACAAGCAGACCGAGGTAAACGAAGGTCTCGACCATCCGCTGCGCGCGCGGCCGATCGTCCGCGCGGCGATCAACGGCGCCCACCGCCTGCACGTAAGCCGTCAGATCGGCGCGCTCCGCCGCCGTCAGCCCGAGGATAAATGTGCGATCGAACCACGCGACCACGTCGGCGAGCGTGGCGAACCGGCCGTCGTGGAAGTAAGGAGCGCTCTCCGCCGTCCCCAGCAGCGTCGGCGTCTCGAACCCATCCTCGATGGCGTGCGGCGACGGCAGCCGCCCCGACGTCAGCCGGTGGACCTGGCCGTCGCGAAAGAACGACGTGCGCACGTGGCAGGTCGCGCAGCTCGCGCCGTCGAAGCCGGCGCGCGGTGTCGTGAACAGGATCTCGCCGCGCCGGGCGCTCGCGCTCGCCTGCG
>DATMZL010000284.1:0-4667 GCA_035607075.1 Polyangia bacterium | reverse complement strand
TCCACTGGCATCGCTCTCGAAAGTGTTCCGAACGATCATCGGCCGCCAACTCATCAGCGAGATCCCGGCGCGACTAAGGCAACGGCTGCAAGCTTTGGACGTCTGCGTGTTGACATGGTAAGCGCCACGCTGAAGAGCGTGTGGATTCAGCGGCACCGAACGCCGCGCTTCCACCATGGTCAGCCGCGAAACGTTTCAGCGTTGCCAGCGTCGATCCTCGGGCGTACGTTGCGCCGATGGACATTCAGACCCTCGTCGATGATTTTGCCCAGCGCCTTCAAAGCCTAATCGAGAATGACGTGATCGATCGCGCTCGCTCGGCGGTCGGTCTTGCACTCGGCGCGAACGGTGCGAGCGGTCGATTCAAGGCCCGAAAGAAGCTCCCAGCCCAACTCTGCCCGGTGCCGGGATGTAAGAACAAAGCGGCACCGGTCTTCGGAATGGTGTGCGCCGAACACAAGAGCGTTCCGAAGGCGAAGATAAAGAAGTACCGCGAGCAACGACGCGCCAAGAAGTTGAAGGCGGCGGCCTAGCGGCGCTTCGGGGTCGAACATCGCGGGCCTGACCGGGAGCAGGGGCTGGGGCACCCGGTTTCTCGCGGCGATGCCCTATGGCAAACCGAAGTACGAACCGCTGCGCCAGGCGGTCGCGAAGTGGCTGGCCGACGGTGCCCTCCCCTGAGGATGTCGGCGCGCGTGCCGGGTTCGGCCCGCGCGCGCTCGCTCTCTAGAGCAAGAACAGAAACGAAACGGCGAATCCGCCCGCGTAATCGTCGACGAAATATCGATTGTCGCTGATGTCGATTGTCGTCACCGGCTGCCCCGCCGCATCTTTGACGTTGTTCTTGTCGATCCCCGTGCGCAGGCTGCGCCCGAATACTACTTCGCGGCCGAGAATCCCGTCAGCGGGTTGCCGTAGAAGGCGTCGGTCTTCCAGGCAGCCTTGTTCCAGTTGCCATCCTGGTCGCCGATGATCTGCACCGGCAGGATGACGCGCTCCGAGCCAAGGTTGTTAGCTTTCGCGATGCCGTTGTCGAACTTGCCGTCGGCGCCCACGGTGAACTTCAGCGTGCGGGCCAGGCGATTGTTGATCAGCACCTTGAGCTGGTAGTCGCCGGGGTTCTTGCTCAGCAGGAACATGGGCCCGAACGTCCCGGGCGGCCGGTCCTGCTTGTCCCAGCCCCTCACGCTGGGGAAGTCGCACTTGATGCGCGCCCACTTCGCCTTCTGCGGCACGCTCTCGTCGACAAACTGGGACGTCTCGCTGGTGACGTCGGCTTCGCAGCTGGCTTCGACGACCGGCTGGCCCTGGAAGGACATCTTGCCCACCTCCTTGTCACCTAAGAATAGGTGCGGCTTGATATTGGTAGGCTCGCCGCGCACCCAGAACGCCGCCTGGAACGTGGGGTAGTCCCAACCGTCCGGGTCGGCGGGCACGAGGTAGACGTAGGCGATCGGCAGGTTGAAGTCGTCGTCCACGTAGTACACCCACTTGTTGGCCGCCTTGGGCCCGTGCTCACTGGAGTGCACTTTGCCCACGGTCGCCTTGCCGGTGAACAGCGTCACGTCGCTGTTGGCGAGCTCGTTGCGCATCTTGATCTTGAAGGGCACCTTTCCGGTCGCCTGCGTGCCCTTCTCCGCCGGGACGTCGCGCGCGCCGCATTCGGTGCGGAACCAGCGCCCCTGCACGGTCTCCTGGGTCGGGCAATCGAACTTCACGGTGCCCGCGCCGGGGATCGAGAACTCGGCGTAGAGCTGCCCTCCCGACGGAATCGGCCCGTTCACGCGGAACGCGATCTTGGGGACCCAGCTCCACTTGTCGTAGTCCTTCTTGAACAAGTCGAGCGTGAACGCGTTCACCAACACCGAGTCCTTGGCCACGGTCGGGCGCGGGTCGGCGGCGAGCGCGCTGCCGCCCGCGACCAGACACGCCACCGCGGTCCCCCGCGCCATCAATGCTCGCAGCAGCTTCCTCTCTCTTCGCATCAACGCACCTCCGGCAAGCTCTGACCGATGCGGATCGAGCGCCGACGCGGGCGCTCGATCCCCTCCGGCTCTCAGAGGCAGGGCATCGGATTGGACACGAGGCCCCCCGGGTTCGCGACGGAGCGACAGGCGCTCTGGCCAATCAACGCCCAATCGTTGAACGAGCTGTAGCTCAAGTCGACGATCCCGTCAGCGAGCGGCTGGAACACGACTCTCTGGTTCCAGTCACCGAAGTTGTAAACGACGGCTGCGCGGAGGTTCGTATCGAAGCCTGGTTGATACATGAGGCCGATGCCGTGCCCGGTCGCCCACCCGTTGTCGAAGTACCGATAGGGTCCGAAGGTCGGCGTCGTCGTCGGAGGATTGGTGCTGGTATTGATCGAGACGCCGCTCGTGGCGACGACGAAAGCACCGTCGGACTGCCTGGGGAACGCCGCGTACATCTTGCCCCTGGAAGGGTCCATGCTGTTCGGCACGTAGGCGAGCGCCGGGCGGGTGTTGTTACTGGTTTCGGTCGCGAAGGGCGTCGAGGTCCAGACGCCGCCGTCGCTCATACGAAGGAACGACGACTGCCACGTGAGGGTCACATCATGGCGCGCATGAATGTACCAGGCGCTCGTCGTGTCACCCGGCAAGCGGCCCCACACGAGGCCAGGGAGGTCGGAGACATGGATGGGCCCGTTCGGCCCCGACTCCGTGAAGATAGGGGTCCAGCCGCTCCCCGCCAGCAACAGCGAGCTTTGCAACGCCCCATCGGCGCCCTTGAACACCAGCTTCGCGGTGCCATTCCAGTCCGATGCCATGGCCGGTTCACCAATGACGCCGTGATACGCCGGGGCGGACTCGAACCCGCCGACCAGCACGGACGGGAAAGGGGGAATCGAGGAGAGAATGACCCAGCCGCGATACAGCTCGCCCGTCGCGGTGACGGCGGCGATGGCGATCCCATGCGTCGCGCCGGAGTCGACGGGGGCCGCGGCGACACCGACGACGCGCGAACCGACCGAGAAGGTGGCCGGCGAGTTGAAGTTGCCGCACGGATTGTCGAAGTTCGGCCCGCCGGCCGCCACGCAGTTGAAGTAGGTGTCGTCGCTCATGTACGCGTCGACGCCGGCGGCCTTGGCTGCGAACACCACCACCTTGCCGGCCGTGCGGGCCACTGCCGGTGCGTACGCCGTGCCGCCGGAGCCGCTGGGCAGGCCGGTTCGGCGTTCGCGCACGTTCTCGCAGCCGGCGCCGTTTTCGTTGGCGTTGGCGCGCACCGTGGTGCTGAAAGGGGCGATGACGCCGTCGCGATCCCAGTCGACGCTCCAGGTGGTGCGATCGACGTAGTAGCCGAACGCGCGCTGGTAGAGATCGGCGTAGAACCAGGGGTTCTGCAGGTTGCCGAGGACGCCGTACTCCTTCAGCGCGTTGTTGTTCATCGCCCCCGGCGACACGCCGTCGGTGAAGCCGACACCGTCGACGTAGCTGTAGGCGTAGTTCATGATGCTCGCGTACACCGGTTTGCAATTGAGGTTGCCGGCGTTGATACCGTTGTGCTGAAGGCCGAAGGCGTGCCCGATCTCGTGCGCCATCGTGACGCCATTGTTGATGTAGGCGGTGGACGCGAAGCCCGACGTCTGTCCGCCGCCGTCGGGCGAGCCCAGCACCCAGTGAAAGCTCCCCCGCCGGGCGGGCGTCAAATAGGTCGACCAGGCGGACGTGTAGTCGGTGTTGCCCGGCGTGACGTTGTAGCCACCCCAGTCGCCGTACAGCGTGAAGTCCGAGTCGGGCACCGGCCACACCGGGTTCTGGCCGGTGTCGACGTGCAGCGCGACGCCCGGCTGGCCGTCGGGATTGCCGACGTAGAACGCGTGCTCGAATCTCTGCTGGCCGGACAGGGTGAACGTCGCGTCTTGCCAGACCGCGGCGGCCCTGCGGACCTCCTCGGGAGGCATGTGCCTGGCGGCGCCGTCAGGCGACCTGTAGTCGAGCTCGACGAACAGATCTTTGTGGCGTGGATTCGCGCCCCAGAGGGCGAACGTCTGGGGCGGCCACAGATCGCGCTTGCCGAGGACCTCCCAGCCGTCGGAGATGCCGTCACCGTCGGTGTCCTTCGGCGTCTTGGCCTTGGAGCAGTCGAAGCCTTGGACGATGCCGCTCAGGGTCGAGCACGTGCCGAGCTCGGCTTCGAGCAGATCGCCGAGGCCGTCGCCGTCGGTGTCCGCGGATTCGTCGTTGATGACGACGCGGGTCGGACCGTTGCTCTGCACGAGGAAGGATCCGGCGTTGCCGTCGAAGTTGCAGCGCGCGGAAGACGCGGTGCCCGTGCCCGGTTCGCAACGATCGACGATGCTGATGCCGATCAACTTGTAGATCGCCTGGCTCGGGTTGCCCCGCGGCATGCTGACGGTTTCGATCACGTCATGCCATGTCCGTTTGATCGCGTTGATCGTCGTGCCGCCGATCGCGATGTGCGTCTGCCATGCCACGCCGTTGCGATACACGTCGCACGTGCCGGTCTGATTGTCCTTGGCGCGCGCGAGCAAGAAGCCGCTGTCGCCCGCCTGGACGGAGAGCTGAGGGGTCACACCGCCGCCGCTGTTGTCGTCGGCGCCATGCTCGACCTTGCGGCCTGATTCGAGCCTGAAGAAGTGCAGGACCGGATCGGCGCCGAAGGTGCAGGCTCTCACCTCGAAG
>DATMZL010001624.1:0-4171 GCA_035607075.1 Polyangia bacterium | reverse complement strand
CACCACCGCCCCCAAGAGGCCGTTCCTCTTTCCCAGCATCGGCATTGCCCCACCTCCCGCGCAACCCAAAGACCTCGGAACCGTCAAAGGGTTCCGAACGTCCCGCGATGGGCTCCGCGCGGCAAAGCCGCGCTACGCCGTACGCACCTAGGGAAAAACCTGATGATGAAGACGAGCGCGGTCAAGCGTGTGCTACCATGTGGGTCCCTTTTCAGCGCCTCGCGGAAGTCCTTAAATTCATTTCTTTTTCTCAAGGAGCAGCTTCATGCGCCGACGGCTTCGCCTCTTCCTCACGTTCCCGGCGGGTGTGGCGATAGCGCTGGCGGTGGGCTGCCAGCCGGGCGAGGTGGGCGACACAAACAAGGGGACGGGAGGCGCGGGCGACGGCACCGGCAGCGCCGGTGAGGCGGGCAACGCGGGAACCTCGGGCAACGCCGGTACAAGCGGCGAGGCGGGCAACGGAGTGGGCGGCGCGGGGGCGTCCGGGATGGCGGGCGTGAGCGGCGGCGGCTCCGGCGGCAGCACGCCTGGTAACGGCGGAATGACGGGCGTCGCGGGCACCAGCGGCGCCGCGGGTCGTGGCGGAACGACCGGCGCCGCGGGTCGCGGTGGAACGACTGGCGCCGCGGGCACTGGCGGACGCGGCGGCACGACCGGCGCAGCGGGCGCGGCCGGCGCCGCGGGTCGCGGCGGAACGACCGGCACAGCAGGCGCGAGCGGTACGACCGGCGCAGCGGGCCGCGGCGGAACGACCGGCAACGGCGGCGGTGGCGCGGGCGGCGGCGGCACGACCGGGACCGCGGGCGCGGCGGGCAGCCCGCCCACGCAGTGCACGCTGCAGAACCACTCCGGAAACGGATCCTTCACCTGGTACTACTTCGGGCAGGGCACCGCGCGCGACGGCAGCGGCTACCGCACCGCCTGCGGTTACTACGGAACCGAGAACGGCCAAACCGACACCATCGAGAACATCGCCAGCACCAGCCCCGCGTCCGCCACGTACTTCGCGGCCGTGCCCGGAACGAACGGCTTCGATTCCAAGAGCCACTGCGGCGAGTGCGTCGAGATCACCGGCCAGAACGGCACCAAGATCATCGCCACCGTCATCGACGAATGCCCGTACGGCAGCGACGGCGGCAACACCGCCTGCCAGGCGAACGCGGGCGGCCACCTGGATCTCAGCAAGCCGGCGTTCGATCGCCTCGGCTATCCGACCGGCAACCCGAGCGGCACCAACTGGCGCTACGTCCCCTGCCCCGTCAGCGGCAACGTGAAGGTCCGCTTCAAGTCCGGCAACAACAACGAATTCTTCGTCGAGAACGTCATCACGCCGATCGCGTCGGTCACCGTCAACGGCATGATGGCGTCTCGCCAGTCGTACGGCGCCTGGCACGTCGGGCCGGCGATCTCGGCGCCGGCCACGCTGAACCTCACCGACATGGCGGGCCGATCGCTGACGGTGACGTTGAACAGCGGCACGAGCAACCAGGACACCGGCCGGCAGTTTCCCGCCTGTCAGTGACGCGCGCCGGACGTCGCGGCCGCCCGTAGGTCACGAAGCCCGCCGGCGATCCGTGTTACCGTCGGTGGGCTTCGAAATGTCGAGGAGGATTGCGTCCATGTCCAGGAAGCTGACGGCGTTGCTCGTGGGTCTTTTCGGGTCGCTGGCGGTCGCCGCCGGCGTGATGCAGGGTTGCGGCGGCGGCAGCGCCAGCGGCGACGCTGTGTCGCTCTGCCAGCAGGGCTGCGACAAGATCCTCGCGTGCGCGCCCGACGCCGGCCCCGACGCGCAACAAAGGGCCGTGCAGTGCAAGCAAGGGTGCACGCAACTCGGGAACGGTCACTGCTCGAACGAAGCGGAGATCGCAAGCGCGACCCGGAGCTGCCTCCAGCTGGCGTGCGACGCCTACATGGAATGCAGCGTCCCGCTGTGTCAGTCCACGACGGGCACAGGCGGCACGACCGGCGGCGGCGGCAACGGAGGGACGTCGGGCGGCGGCGGCGCCGGTGGTTCGAGCGGCGGCGGCTGGACCTGCGTCGAAACGACCGACGGTTGCGCCTGCTCGCCCGGCGCTGGCGGCGGCCAGAGCTCGTGCACCGGCACGTACACGTGCTGTGTCCGCTTCACGAGCAACGGCACGGACGCCTGTACCTGTTCGAACGTGACGGCGTCTCAGTGCACGGCGAGCGCGGGTGCGCTCAACGGCACGACGGTCGCCAGCTGCCCGTGATCTAACGGGCGACGATCAGTCCCTCGCCCGCCCAGCGGGCGCAGAGCTCGAACGCGCGGGCGGCGGCGGCCGCATCGTCGCGCGTCTCGGCGAGCGACGCGCACAGCGATTCGAACGCAACGCCGTCGGTCTCGGCAAGCGACGGAAACCAGCGCGCCTCGTCGGCGTCGGCGGGACGGTG
The DNA here is from genome assembly GCA_035607075.1 of Polyangia bacterium. Taxonomy (GTDB): domain Bacteria; phylum Myxococcota_A; class Polyangia; order Fen-1088; family Fen-1088; genus JADGRB01. Next base: position 1,759 of record DATMZL010001624.1, on the reverse strand, counting down.
AAGCACGTCGACGTCGCGGCGCCAAACGATGATCGTCTCGGGCGTCTCGCGCGGCGGCGCCGCCGCGGGATCGTCCGCGCGCCAGGTCGCGGCGATCGCGAAGCGGCCGGCGAGCAGTCGGTGCGCGGGAACCAGCGCGAGCCGCAGCGCGCCGAACCGCTCGGGCGGGATCGCGCGCAACGCCGCGAGGGAGACCGGCGCCGCATCCGCGCCGTCGAACACCTCCAGGCGCGCCCGCTCGAGCTGCGCCAGCTCGGTCAGCCATGCGCGCGCGCGACCGAACGGGTGCGCCGCCACGAAGGCCGGCAGCCGCGCCCCCGCCTCGCGCAGCGACGGGTGCGCGGGCGGGAAGGCTTGCAGGTAATCCGTGACGAGGCCGTGGAACGCCTCGCCCCCGACGACCGCTGCGGTCCGCGAGAACTCGTCGCGCAGCACGTCGTGGATGCGGACGAAGAACATCGTCGCGTACACATCCAGCCGCTCGACCGCGGACAGGCGCGCGTCGCCGACGACCATCGCGCCGATCGACGCGGCGGTCTCCGCGTCGCGCGTCGCGATCGCGGCGACGCTGTCGCGCGCCGTGACCAGCGCATGGAAGCGCGCTTGCGTGTCGGCCAGCTTCACGCCGCCGCCTCCGCCCGCGCCGTAACGTCGGCGGCGCGTCGCGCCTCCGCGCACAGCTCGTCGAGCGATGGGATGTCGTCGTCGCGCTCCAGCAGCGTCGCCCGCGCGCCGAACCGCCGCACCGCATGCCCGAACAGCGCCCAAACTTCGTCGCACACCGGGTGATCGTGCGTGTCGAGCAGGTGCGTCCCCTTGTCGCTATGCCCGGCGAGGTGAAACTGCCCGACGCGCGCGCGCGGAAGACCGTCGATGAACGCGATCGGATCGAAGCCGTGATTGCGCGCGCTGACGAACACGTTGTTGATGTCCAGCAGCAGCCCGCAATCGGCGCGCTCGGCGAGCGCGGCCAGGAACTCCCACTCGGTCAGCGTCGAATGCCGGTAGGTCAGGTAGCTGGAGACGTTCTCGACCAGGATGCGGCGCCCGAGGCGTTCCTGCACGCGCCCGATGCGCGCCGCGACATGGTCCAGCGCTTCCTCCGTGTAAGGAAGCGGCCACAGGTCGTGGGCCGAATGCCCGCCGAAGCTCGACCAGCAAAGATGATCCGAGATCCACGCGGGCTCGACCTCGCGCGCCAGCGCCGCCAGCGCATCCAGGTAGCGGCCGTCCAGTGGGTCCACCGACCCGAGCGACATGGAAACGCCATGCAGGACGATGGGATAGCGCTCGCGCACGGCGCGCAGCACGCGCCGCGGGTTGCCGCCCTCGACCATGAAGTTCTCGCTGATCACCTCCAGCCAATCGACCGGCGCGCGACCCGCCGCAACATCCGCATAGTGCGGCGGACGCAGCCCGATACCGGTGCCGAGATTGGGAAAGCCTTCCATTCGCGCTTCGAAACTTACAATGCGCGGGCGCCAGGGGTCCTGGCCGCATGAGCACCGCGGCGTTTTTGTACCCGCCGCCCCGCCGGCGGGGCGAAACTGACCAGCTTCCAGCGACGCACCCTCAAGAATCGGGCGTCCGCCCCGTGTGCGACACGGCGCGAAAGATGCACCGTGGTCGGGTCATGAGGACGTTTGCCGTTTTGTCGCTATTCACGCTGGCATCGGCGGTCGCGTTCACGCTCACGCCGTCCCGCGCCCACGCCCAGGTCGCGCTGGCGGAGCCCTACCAGCAGATGGCCGAGCCTTAC